>JBIJCH010000259.1:0-4063 GCA_044344815.1 Flavobacteriales bacterium
GACCATGGCCTTGCGGGGGAAGACCTCGAACAGGGCGGGATGCACCATGTCCATCACCCGTCCGAGGTCCATGCGCTGCGTGGCCAGCAGGTAGTCGTTCAGCGCGCGGGTGAGCGAGGTGTCGCCGATGGAGGCGCGCTGGGCGATCGTGACCTGCGTGGTGAGGAGGGCGAGCAGGATGCCGGCGCAGGTCCGGAGGGTGCGGTGCATGCGTGCAAGGTAGGGGAGTGAACGCACGAAGGCCCCCCGGAGCTCCGGAGGGCCTTCGCGAAGGTTGTTCTCAGCGAGGGGTTCAGCGGGCCACCACCACGCGGAAGCTGCGCACCTTGCCAGCATCGTCGCGGAGGTCGAACAGGTAGGCCCCGTTGCTCAGGCCGGCCACGTCCACATCGATGCTGCGCTCGGCGCCCAGTTGCAGGCGGCGGGCCTCCACCTGGCGGCCCATGGCGTCGCGCACCACCAGCTGGCCCGCGCCGGTCATCCCGGCGATGTCAAGCCACACGCGGTCGGTGGCCGGGTTCGGGTAGGCGTTCAGTGCCTGGGCGGCAGCGGCCTCGTCCACGCTCACGTCGAAGTTGCCCATCACCACGCCGATGGCAGACACCACATCGGTGCCGAAGCCCAGGGCGAACCAGGTGCCATCGTTGTTGATCGGGCACACGGGCTGGTCGTCGAAGGTGATGTTCTCGTCGTAGTCGTAGGTGTCGTCATAGCCCAGGAACACATTGGCGCTGTAGGTGGTCACGCAGAAGAGGTAGCGCATGTCGTCCTCCAGCATCACGGGCGCCTGGAAGGGGATGTAGACACGGTCGCCATTGAGGTCGGAATCGTACGAGTACTCACCCGTGCCGGCCACCACCAGGTTGTCGAACACCAGGGCGGCGTCGCTCAGGCCGGTGAAAACGTCCTCCCACTGGTAGGCAATGGTCTCCAGGAACTCACCCTCCATGGTGCCGCCGGCCGCCGTGGTGGCGGTGATGCTGATGCCCATGGCCGCCATGCGGCTGGCGTTCGCGTCCTGGAAGTGGATGCAGGAGGTGAAGCTGCTGGTGGAGGTGCTGGGGCGGTAGTGCGGACCGGAGACCGGCAGGTCGGTGGTGTCGTTCACCAGGGCATAGGCGAGCAGCGAATCCACCAGGAAGGACGCGTTGAAGGTGTTGTCACCGTCGTACTCATCCAGCGGCCCCATGTTGATGCTGTAGTTCATCTCGTAGAAGCCGTCCCAGGTGCTGGGGGCGAAGGCCGCGAGGTTGAAGAAGGCGCTGTCGCCCGAAAGGATGTCCGCCGTGGCCGAGGTCTCGGTGTAGAGGGCCGTTCCCCCCTGGGAGATCGTGGCGGTGACGCTCACGCCGGTCTGGTCGTTGTTGCCATAGTTGAACACCCAGCAGCCGGGTTCCACGCTGAACTCGGTGCCGTCGTTGCTCACCAGCTTCGGACGACCGGTGCTGGGCGCGGTGCGCACGTCCTTCTTGTAGAAGCCCAGGTCGTTGTCGTACAGGCCCTGCTTGTTGCCCAGGAAGATCACCACGTTGCCGGCGAGTATCTCGGGCCTCAGCAAGGCGCCATCGGCATCGGAGATCATCGCCACCGGGATGGTGACGTCGGCCCCGAAGGTGCCGGCGCCCATGGCGATGGGCGCGCCGGGGACGTTGTTGATGATCACCACGGCCACGGCACCCGCGTTCTGGCAGTTCAGCGCCTTCAGGCTGAAGTTGCAGGTGCCCCGGTACACCACGGCGATCCTGCCCGCGATGTCGGCGGGGTTCAGGATCGTGTCGCAGGCCAGGGAGTCGGTGGTGATGCCAAAGGCGAACGCGGCGGTGTCAAGCACGGCGTTGGCCGGGTCGACCAGGTCGGGCGAGCCCCAACCGCCGGCGGGATCGGACCAGGTGAAGTTGTAGTTGCCCTCCAGTGCGGACGGGGCTTCCACGGAGAATACGACCTGCGCCTGGGCGGAGGCCGCCAGGAGCAGGGAGGCGAACGTTGCGTATACCTGTTTCATGGTCGGGTCGGATGGTTCAATGTGTTGTCTAAAGGTATGCATCGGTGCGATCCATGCCACCCCCGGAACACAAGACCCCCGGGCCGTCATCACGGTGCCCGGGGGCTTTGCGGAGGGTTGGGGAGGCCTTACTGGCGTACGATACGGCGGCTCGTCACGCCCGCTTCGGTGCGTACGGTGAGCAGGTACACGCCGGCGGGCTCGGCGCCCAGGTCGAGCGTATGCTGCATACGGCCCGTACGTGCGCTAAGCACCACACGGCCGGTCACGTCCACCACCGTGAGGTCCACCTGGCCCAGCCCGTTGAAGAGCAGTTCCACGGAACCCTCGGTGGGGTTGGGGAACACCGCCACGCGGTCGTCCAGCGGGTTCTCGGTGATGCCGATGCCGAAGGCGAACTCATTGTCGTTGAAGCCGACACCCTTCAGGTACCAGAAGCCGCAGGGGTCGGTGTCGTTGGCACCGGGCTCGGCGTACACGATGGGCAGCTCCGTGTCGAAGTCCGCGCCGTTGCTGATGCTGATCGGGGCCACGGTGTGGAACCAGGCGGCACCCTCGGCGTTGGTGTTGAAGGTGAGGTTCTTGGTGGCGGTCCACTGGCCGGTGGTCACGTTCAGGCCTGCGCAGTAGATGTCGGGCAGGATGTTCTCGGTCTCGTTCGGGCCGCTGCTGTTCCAGCTGAAGAACACCTTGGTGCCGTCGGCGCTGCGGGTGGCCTGGGGGCGGTTGCTCTGCCGGGGACCGGGGGGGGCGGAGGCGGGCCATTCGTAATCCTCGCCCAGGATGTCGCTCAGCTTCGCGATCTCCCAGGTCACGCCGTCGGTGGTGGCCGCATGCACCAGGAACTGGGTGATGAGGTCCACGAACACATAGCCGGCGCTGTCGCTGGAGTTGCCGAGGCTGGCGCTGATCACCTCGCTGATCATGTGCAGCCTGCCGTTGGCGTCCACCGTGATGTCCATGTCGCTGAAGTAGGGGCGGGGCAGGCCGGTGTCGTTGGCGCCCGGGATGTTGTCGATCACCCACTGCTCCGCGCTGAAGTCATGCACCGGCAGCGCGTTCCAGGTGGCGCCGCCGTCGGTGGTCTTGAACACGTAGGGCTGGGGCGCCGGCCGCGGGGTGGTGTTGCGGTCCACCCCGTTGATCACCGCATAGCCGGTCACGCCATCGGGGGCGAAGCCGATGTTCCAGCTGGTGACCTGGCTGGTGGTGCCGTTGTCGGGGTCGGTGTACACGAACACCTCGAAGGGCAGCGGGGTGGCCGTCCAGTCCACGCTGTTGGTGCCGGTGTTGAACACGCCTTTCAGCACGCTGAACGTGGCGTAGTCGATGCTGTCGGCGTTATCGCCGGTGGTGCTGAACCGGCCGGCGAGCGACCACATGGTGCCGTCGGACCCGGTCTGCAGCCCGTAGGTGTGGAAGGTGGTGTTGTCGCCGAACACGTCGATGTAGGCATCGGTCACGTTGCTGCCGTCGAACTTGGCGCTGCTGGCCTGGATGATGCCCCACTGGCCCGCGTTCACCGAGTTGAGGGTGGCCCCGCTGCTCACGGCATAGGCGTTGGCCGGGTCGGTGTTGCCCGCAGGGTTCCAGATGGTGATGTTCGGGTAGCGCCCGCCGGTGACCGGTGCAGCGGTGTTGTTGAAGATGCCCGGGGTGAGCAGCCGGCCATTGGTGAAGGTGGCGCCGCCATCGGTGCTCACATCGAACCGGATCGTGCCGGAGCCGCCCTGGTTGTTGAAGTCCGCGG
Organism: Flavobacteriales bacterium; assembly: GCA_044344815.1. Classification (GTDB taxonomy): domain Bacteria; phylum Bacteroidota; class Bacteroidia; order Flavobacteriales_F; family PHOS-HE28; genus PHOS-HE28. The sequence continues at coordinate 3,753 of JBIJCH010000259.1, forward strand.
CAAGCTGGCGGTGCACGAAGGCCACCGAGTTCGTGCCGGGGTCGTAGGAGACCTGGTTCTGCCCGCTCAGCAGGATGGTGTACATATTGGCCGCATCGCCCAGGGCCACCGAAGCGGCCTTCTGGGTGCCGGGCTTCTTCGCCTGCGCAGCGGTCTGCTGGGCGGTGCCCTCGATCAGGGCGTGCTGGGTGCGATGCGGGGCCATCTGCTGGGCGTTCACCCCGCCGATCGCGGTCGCTGCCAGCAGGACAAGGGAGTACCTATTCTTCATGCGTGTTTCAGGTTGGGTTCGCACGAAAAATAGGCATGCC
>JBIJCH010000182.1:0-5217 GCA_044344815.1 Flavobacteriales bacterium
GACCATCCCCGGGGAACAGCCATCCCTGGTATCCTATTCCGGATCGCCCAGAAGCCCACGCAGGCGCTTCAACTCCTCGGCCCGCATGGGGTCGCCCGAGCGCTCGTAACTGTGCACCAGGTTGTTGAGCTGGCGCCGCACGATGTCGATGTTGGAGCAGGGCTGGTAGAACGATTCGCGTGCGTCGATGTCGAGCTTCCGGAGGAACTCGTCGATCTCGTTGCGCCCGAGGATGTCGCCCTCGCTGAAGGCGTTCACATAGAACAGTACATGCTGGTTTCCGGGACCGGCACCGATGCTGTCCTCGTCCAGGTAGGCCAGCACGAAGTGGTTGGGCAGGTTCACCCCGCGCAGGGGCAGCCCCAGGTCCTCGGCCAGTACCTGGTACAGGATCGACAGCGAAAGCGGGTTGCCCGTGCGGCTGTCGAGCACCTCGTTGATGTAGGAGTTCTGCGGGGCGTGGTAGTTGCGCTTGTTGCCCTTGAACCCGTGCACCTTGAAGAAGATGTGGTTGAACACCCGCACCCGCTCGAACGCCGTGAGGTTGTCGTTCAGCTCCAGCCAGATGTCCTGGCGGATGGCAGCGAGCTTCGCCCGGAACCGCTGTTCGTCCAGGTCGGTGTAGCGGTAGCGGCACACCAGCAACGCACCCTCCAGCAGGTCCTCGCCACCGCCGGCGTGCCAGGCCTTCAGGCGGTCGTGCACGTCATCCACATGGATGGTGTGCAGCAGGTCCTCGATGCGGTTCCTGTGCAGGTCGCCCAGTTCTTCGGTCTCCCAGGCGCGCTCCAGCACGGGCACCACCGGCACACCGATGGCGATGAGGCGCTCGCGCACCTGCTGGTAGATGCCTTCGTCGGGGTCGTCGATCAGGCTGATCAGGGCGCGGATCTCGTTCTCGCTCATCGACGGGAGGCAGGCAGGCTCTGCTTGGCTAAGGTCGATGAGGGGCCCGGCGACGCGCGTACCGGTGCAGCGTTCTTTCCACCATGCCCGTGTTGATCCGGTCGCGGCCCTCAGGCCAGGAGCCGGTCGAGGGCCATGTCGATCATCCGTTCCACGGTGCCGTGGTGGTCCTCGCTGTACTCGTTCCGGGAGCGGTTCGCCACCACGGCGCACACCGTGCAGGCGCGGTGCCCGAGCAGGCCGGCCAGCCCGTAGAGCGCGCTGGTCTCCATCTCGTAGTTGGTGATGCGGAGCCCCTCGTGCGCAAAGGCGCTGAACCGCTCATTGAGGTCGCCCACGCTGGGCACGGCCCGGAGCTGCCGCCCCTGCGGGCCGTAGAAACCGGACGCGGTGCAGGTGATGCCCACGTGGTGGTCGCGGCCCAGCAGCTCCACCAGTCCGGCATCGCCGCTGGCCACGTAGGGCACGGGCAGGTTGTCCGGCCATTCGGTCGCCTCCAGGAAGGCCTGCAGCAGCCGCAGCTCGGCGTCGTCCTGTTCGTTGGCGTAGTAGTGCAGCACGTTGTCCAGGCCGAGTCCGTGCGAGGAGACCACCAGCTGGTTCACGGGGATGTCCGCCTGCAACGCCCCGCAGGTGCCGAGCCGCACGAGCCGGAGGGCGCTCGCGCGCTCCTTCGGTGCGCGCGCCACAAGGTCGATGTTCACCAGTGCGTCGAGCTCGCTCAGCACGATGTCGATGTTGTCGGTGCCGATGCCGGTGGAGACCACGCTCACCCGGCGCCCGTGCCGCAGGCCGGTGTGCACGATGAACTCCCGGTTCTGCGAGCGGTGCTCCACCTGGTCGAAATGGGCGCTCACCTGGGCCACGCGGCCCGGATCGCCCACGAGCAGCACGGTGTCGGCCAGCTGCTCCGGCCGGATGGCGAGGTGGTAGACCGAGCCGTCCGGGTTGATGACCAGTTCGCTTTCGGCGAGGTGGGTGCCGGGAGGGGTGAGGAGCACGGGGCGCATGGCTCAGGCGTCGTTCTCCATCAGCCGCGCCAGGGACACGCGCCAGGCGTCGGGCACGGCGATGCTGTTGCCGGCGAGGTAGTCGAAGCACACCATCACGCTGCGCCCCTGGGTGCACAGCTTGCGGCCCTCACCGTCCTTCACGAAGAGCGCGTAGCTCAGGTCGAAGCTCTTGGTGCCCACGTTGCTGCACCAGGTCTCCACCTCCACGGCGTCGCTCAGGTGCACAGGCTGTCGATAATCCACCTCGTTGCGCGCGAGGATCAGCCCCCGCTTCTTCCAGTCGTTGTCCTTGCCGATCACCTGGCGCAGGAAGTCCATGCGCGCCTGCTCGAAGTAGGACAGGTACACGCCGTTGTGCACGTGGTGCGCCATGTCGATGTCGTGGAACCTCACCTGGATGGTGGTCTTGGTGCGCATGCCCGGTATGGTCGGGGTGGAACGAACGGACGCCATGCCGGCGCCAGCTGTCAGGTGATGGGGTTCAGGGTCACCGAGAACACGGTGATGCTGTTGGGGTCCCGGTCGTAGAAGAGCTTGTCCAGCGCCTCCAGCACGTTCTTGGCGCGGAAGTAGGAGGTCTGCAGGGTGTTCTCGCCCTTGGCGCTCCATTGCACGGTGTAGCTGCTGGTGCGCTCCTTGTAGGAATGAACGTAGTCGAGCATGTTCCGCAGGGCATCGAGCTTGTCGGTGCCCTCCACGGCGTGGAAGAGGAAGCTTTGGTTGTGCCGCGGGTTGATGGTGATGAGGTAGAGCTTGCCCCGGTTGGCGCCCTGTTCCTCGAAGTTGAACACCAGGCTGTCGGGGCCCACGCCGATGTGGTCGCCGATCTCCTTCTGAAGCCTGGCGATCTCCAGGTTCCTGTCCCGCGTCATCGTGCGCTCGGTGTTGGTCGGTCCTGCGCAGGGGCGGCACCGGTGGCCGTTGGCGCAGGGGCGTCGAAGGTAGCATACACCGAGTTCTGGCTGCGGTACTCGGGGATCAGGGCCTTGAGCAGCCGCACGCAGCCGGCATCGTCCGCGGCGTGCGCCGCGGACGTCATGTCGTGCAGGGTGCCGGAGGCCCCGGCGGGCACGGGCCGCACCCGCCCGATGAGGATGCGCGGGTGGTGCGTGGGCTGCGTGTCCTCCTGCGAGGCCAGCAGCTCCTCGTAGAGCTTTTCGCCCGGCCGCAGCCCGGTGTACCGCACCTCGATGTCGCGCCCGGGCTCCTTGCCGCTCAGGCGGATCATGCGGTCGGCCAGGTCGGCGATGCGCACGGGCGCGCCCATGTCGAACACGTAGATCTCGCCGCCCTTGCCCATGGTGGCCGCCTCCAGCACCAGCCGGCAGGCCTCGGGGATGGTCATGAAGAAGCGCGTCACCTCGGGGTGCGTCACCGTCACCGGACCGCCCTCGGCGATCTGCCGGCGGAACAGGGGGATCACCGAGCCGTTGCTGCCCAGCACGTTGCCGAAGCGGGTGGTGACGAAGCGCGTGCCGCCCGCTCCGCCCGTCGCGGCCAGCTGCTGCACGAGCACCTCGGCCGCGCGGTTGCTGGCGCCCATCACGTTGGTGGGGTTCACCGCCTTGTCGGTGCTGATGAGCACGAACTGGTCCACCCCGTGCGCCACGCTCAGCTCGGCCACGATCCGGGTGCCCTCCACGTTGGTGCGCACCGCCTGGTGGGGCTGTGCCTCCATCAAGGGCACGTGCTTGTAGGCCGCCGCGTGGAACACCACCTGCGGCCGCTCGCGGTCGAAGAGGCCCTGCATGAAGCCCTCGTCGCGCACGTCGCCGATGCAAGGGGCGAACCCCTTGAGCCCGCGGTTCTCCAGCTCCATCTCCAGGTCGTACAGCGCGCTCTCGGCCAGGTCGAGCATCACCACGCGCCCCGCGCCCAGGCCGATCAGCTGGCGCACGATCTCGCTGCCGATGCTGCCGGCGGCTCCGGTCACCAGCACGCGGCGCCCGGCGAACCGCTCGCGCAGCTGCGCATCGTCCAGCCGGATCACCGGGCGGCCGAGCAGGTCCTCGATGCGCACCTCGCGGATCTGGCGCGAGCTCAGCTGCCCGTTGATCCAGTCGCTCACGGGCGGCACGTTCAGCACCTGCACCCGCGCTGCCATGCAGGCGTCCACCACCCGGCGGCGATGCTCGGGGTCGGGCTGCTGGATGGCGATGATCACCTGGTCCACCGTGCCGTCGGCGAGCATGTCCGTCAGCTCCTTGGTGGGTGCGATGAGCACTCCGTCGAGCCGCTTGCCGGCCTTGCGCGGATCGTCGTCCACGAAGGCCTCCACCTTGTAGCGCGCCGATCCCTCCCGCTCAAGGGTGCGCTTGGTGATGAGACCGGCCTCGCCCGCGCCGAAGATCACCACGCGCACGGTGTCCTTGCCCGAGCCGCGGGCCCGCAGGTACAGCAGCTTCACGGCGATGCGCGAGGCGATCAGCAGGATCGCCGTGGCCATGAAGTCGATGATGATGACGGAGAAGGGGAGGAAGTAGACGCCGGTGAACAGGTGGTACCGCACGAGGTTGAGCCCGGCGAACACGAGGGAGCCGGCCACCACGGTGAGGAACAGGCGCTTCGCATCGTCGGTGCCGGTGTGGCGCACCATGCCGCGGTGCGTGCCGGCGAGCACGAAGGAGAGGAGCCGCACGCCGAAGTACCAGGGCAGCACGGGCAGCAGCAGGTCCACCTCGAAGGCCGGTACGCTGAAGTTGAAGCGCAGCTGGTAGGCGGCGGTGAGCGCCACCCCGCACAGGGCCAGATCGATCAGGAGGATGGCCCAGCGGGGCACGGAACGGGACACGGCCATGGATGCGAAGGCCGAAGATAGCGGCCCCTAACGCCGGAAGGACCCCGAGGGGTCCTTCCGATGGTGTCCGTGGGCGACCGGGGCCGCCCGCGCAACAAGGGGCTTACTTCAGCTTGCCCACGATGGCCTTGAAGGCTTCGGCATCGTGGTAGGCGATCTCGGCCAGGGCCTTGCGGTCCAGGTCGATGTTGTTGGTCTTGAGCTTGTTCATCAGCACGCTGTAGCTCATGCCGTGCAGGCGTGCCGCGGCGTTGATGCGCTGGATCCACAGGCTGCGGAAGTCGCGCTTCTTCAGGCGGCGCCCGTCCCACGCGTGGGAGAGGCCTTTCTCCACGGTGTTCTTGGCGACGGTCCACACGTTCTTCCGGCGGCCGAAGTTCCCTTTGGCCAGCTTCAGCACCTTCTTGCGGCGGGCGCGGCTGGCTACCTTGTTCTTACTACGAGGCATTGTTCGCTTGGTTTTCGGGCGTGAGCGCTGCGAGTGTCACCCTGAGCTTGTCG
>JBIJCH010000055.1:0-9263 GCA_044344815.1 Flavobacteriales bacterium
ATCCCGTTCTGGCATGGGCGGGGCTGGTAATAAAGCGGTGCGACTCCGCCAAAACGTGTCGTACCCCGGTGCTGTGCAGCATGCTCCCCGGTCGCATCCCTGTTATGCCAATTTGGAATATCCTGTTCCGCTTGGGCCCCATGCATGGTCTCCTGCACCGGGACATCACCGATGTGCGATCGGGGCGTCATGACCAATATCACCATCCGGTATGCATCATATCATGGTGGCGGGGTGCGGCCCAGCGGAGCTTTGGGTCATGATGCACGCACGTACACCCCTGACACATGAACCCGACCAGGCCGCGCTGTGGTGGGCCGCATTCGTTGTAGGCCTTCTGGGCCTGGGCGCACTTGTTGCATGCCTGGGCGTGTGACACCATGGGTGCCGCACGGCACGCGCTGCGGGCAACCGGCGCAGTGACCGACGGCCGCGCGCACCACGGCACCCGGCCACCACTACGACATCCGTTGTCGGTATGCCGCCATCACCTTGCCGCCATGAACGGACCTGAACAACACCCTCGTCCTGCGGGCAGCTGGGGGGGGCCATTCGCCCCTCTGCTTCGTGGGGCGCTTGCTTCACCACATGAGTGCCCGGCCTCTTTGCGGCGGGTGATGTGCGGTCAGGGGCCGGATGATCAGAAGGTTCTGGGCACCCGGAGCGTCCGGAGGCCTGAGGTTCCTGCGCCTTCGCGAAGCCTTCGGCGAAGCGAGGTCGAAGGGTCGAAGGGTGGCTTCGAGCGCCCTGAGGACCCTGAGGCACTCGAAGGGTCGAAGGGTCGAGGAGCCCCCTCGCCGCTCCGTCATCCTTTGGCGCACCGGTGCCCGAACCTTGCCGCCGGGTCCCCGGTGCGGGGCTGGCGGGAGTACCGGAGCACAAAGGCCGGCGGTGGTGGAGCCCCCCGCCGGCGCCCGTCAGCCCCGGACCGGCGATCTTCGCCGCATGAGCCTGCAGGCCCGCCTGAAACGATACCTCCTGGTGCTGGAGCGCGTGAAGCACGCCCCCACCTTCGCCGAGCTGCGCGACCACCTGAAGGACCACGGCTTCGCCGTGAGCGTGCGCACCCTGCAGCGCGACATCGAGCAGATCCGCGTGGACCTTGGGCTCGACATCGCCTACGACCGCACCACCAACACCTACCTGCTGCCCGAGGCCGACGACGGGCGCGACACGGTGCTGCCGCTGCTGGAGCGCGCCGTGCTGGGCGGGCTGCTGGGCGCGCAGGGCGGGACCATCCGCGATGCGGCGCCCCACGTGCGCATCGAGCACCACGGCCGCCTGCAGGGCCTGCGCCACTGGGGCGTGCTGCTGCGCGCCATCCGCGAGCGCCGCGAGGTGAAGGTGACCTACCGCCGCTTCCAGAAGGAGCAGGAACAGGCCATCGCCCTGCGGCCCTACCTGCTGAAGGAGTACCGTGGCCGCTGGTACGCGCTGGGGCTGGCCGACGGCTACGACAAGCCCATCAGCCTGGGGCTGGACCGGATGGTGGCGCTGCACGTTACCGCGCGCCGCTTCACCGCCACCCACCGCGCCCGCGTGGAGGCCTTCTACGACCCGGTGATCGGCGTGGACGCCACCCCCGGCAAGGCCGAGCGCATCGTGCTGCGCTTCACCCCGCTGCAGGGTAAATACGTGAAGGCGCTGCCCCTGCACCCCAGCCAGCTGGTGCTGCAGGATGACCACCAGGCCGTGGTGGTGGCCCTGCACGTGATGCCCAACTACGAGCTGCGGCAGGAGCTGCTGGGCCTGGGCAGCACCGTGCAGGTGGTGGAGCCGAAGTGGCTGGCCGCCGAGATACGGGCCGAGCATCTGAAGGCGGCGGGCAAAGGCTGATCACGACCTGCGGAGTGCCGCTTCGCTCATGCTCAGGACGTGTTCCCGGGTAGCAGTCAGGGCATGGATGTGCTGTGAACGCCTGGCCGCTCCAATGCACTGCATGCATGCGGCGTGTCAGCTCCCATACCCTAAGGCACTGAGGTCACCCTGAGGCTCCTGCGCCTTCGCCAAGCCTTGGGGCGCCTGCATCGCCTTCGCGAAGCCGCTTCGGCGGAGCAAGGCGCCAGAGCGCTCCGGCGTCGGCGCGCCAAGCACGGTCGAAGGGTCGAACGTTGTCGCGCGGAGTTCGGACCGGGCGACTAGCTTCGCCGCCTTCATACCGAACAACACCCATGAACCGCCTGCTTCCATTCGCCGCAGCCGCCATGTTGCTGGCCTCCTGCGGAGGATCCACCGCCCCCGAACAGACCAGCCAGCCTGCGGATACCACCGCCAGTGCGGTCGTTGACACCCCCGCCGTGGAGGTCGTGGCCATGGTGATCACCGAGCACACCATCGGCGATGTGCCCATGGCACGCGTCATCCACGAGGCCAGGCGCAAGGCTGCACCGGCGGACACCACGGTCCACACCAGGCCCTATGAAACGGCCACTGCCACTGACCTGAGCACAGCCTTCGCCACCGACGAGATCATTCCGGCGGACACCATACCCGCCGCCGCCCCGGCAGGCATGCCCCTCGTGGGTGTGGCCGAGGTGACCGCGGTGAACAATGCGGTGCTGGTGGCCTACGAAAAGAAGGGCGTGGAGGTGCTGCAGGTGAGCGTGGATGCCGCCGACCCCGAGCAGGTGATGCATGTGGTGTTCATGAGCAAGGACCATGTGGACGAATACGACGTGCGCCCGGGCATGAAGGGTGCAGAGGCCCGAAAGCTCCGCCGCGAGCTGAAGCACATGGTGCACAAGGGCCAGGTGTTCCTCTACGAGGAGGACTCCAACATCACCTACCGCATGGCAGTGACCGACGGCAGCAAGCTGGCCTACACGGAAGCCGAGGTGAATGAACTGAATGTGGAGGCCATTGTGTGGCGCAACAAGCATCAGCGCAAGGCGAAGAAGGCCAGGGCCTGAGCGGCTGCCGCTTCAACATGAAGGGCCGTCCCGCATGGGGCGGCCCTTTTGCTTGCCCGGAGCGTGCAAGAAGGCCTGCGGTGGCCATACCCAGACAGGCGATCCGCCACGCGACCAAGTGGTCTCAAGTTCCTATCGCCAAGGTGAAGGGCGCTGATGCGAACCAGGGCCGCGGGCATGCTCCCCAACGGTTCACACGGTTCGTGGTCCTACCATGAACCAGGTCTCCATCATGCCCTTCCCCTTGATCTCCACAGGACCGCGGGGCTCGAAGTGGAACTCCTCCAACAGCCGGGCGCGTACCGCATCGGTGACATGGATGCGGCCTGGAAGGCTTGCACCCTCCAGGCGGCTGGCGGTGTTCACCACATCCCCCCACAGGTCGTAGCTGTATTTCTGCTTGCCTACGATGCCGGCCACCACCGTGCCGGTGTGTATGCCCAGCCGCATCTGCAGCTGCCGGCCCGTCTCGGCGTTGTATCCCTCGATCACGCGCAATGCGGCCGTGGCGAATCGCGCCACCTGCTGGCAATGGGTGGGGCTGCGCTCGGGAACGCCACCGACCACCATGTAGCAATCGCCGATGGTCTTGATCTTTTCAAGGCCATGCTCCAGGGCGAGCTCATCGAAACGCCCGAAAATATCGTTGAGGATGTGCACCAGTTGCCGGGGAGGTATGGAGGCGCTGAGCTGGGTGAAGCCCACAAGGTCGGCGAAGAGCACGGTGACCTCCGGGAAGGTCTCGGCGATGTTGGACTCGCCCTTCTTCAACCGGTCGGCGATCAGCACAGGCAGGATGTTATTGAGGAGCTTCTCGCTGTGCGCGCGCTGTTCATCGAGCTGGTGCGCGTGGTCGCGGGCCTCGCCCAGCGCCTGTTCAAGGCGCCCGGCCATGGAATCGATGCTGCGGGCAAGCAGGCCAAGCTCATCCACGCCCCGTTCGCCGGTGCGCGCGCCCAGATCACCGGCAGCGATTCGTTCCACGGTTCCCATGAGCACGGCGCCCCGCCGCACAAGGCGACGCTGGAGGAGCAGGGCTATCAGCACAACGATCACCAGCAAGGCGAAGCCTGTCAGAAGCAATGCCCCCATCAACACATCGGCGCGCGCATTGTGCCTGGATAGCTCCCCGGCCGTGCGGGTATCCAACAGCCGGGTGAACTGCGCGATGGGCTCCATGATCGAGGCCTTGGCGGTGTTGTACTCATGGTTGTGGAGCAGCGCCATGGCCGCATTCCTGCTCTGCTCCGTCATCAGAACGACAAGCCTGCTTCCATCATCCACCACCGGGGCATCCAACATCAGGTCGTACATCGCCCTCTGCTCCAATTCGGCCAGCTTATCCGAACGAAGTTGAGCGTCCTTCAGCAGGGAGAACTCCTCGAGGGTGACACCCGCCGCGAGCATCCGCTTCTCGAGCGACGCGCTGCCATCGGCACTATCGGTGGGCTCGGGAAGCTTACCCGCCTGCACAAGCTGCCAGTAGATGGCCTGGTCCATTCCGGGGATGGTGAGCAGTCCGTTGCGCATATCAAGGACCTGCTGGTAGTGACGCCGGTAACGGTCCTCGCCGGTGACCACGAAACGACGCGCAAAAGCCGTAAGGCGCTCACTGGAGGCGATGAGTTCCTGTGCGAGCCGGTAGGACTGGTAACGCTGCCTTTCCGCCGTTTCCACCGCCGTGAGCTGCCGACCAAGCATCCAGGAAAGACCGGCCACCAGTGCCGACATGGGCACCACAAGACCTACGAGCATGAGCAACAGGGAGCGGATGGACATGATGGATGGGGGGAAGGCAGGCATCCGTGCAAAGGTCGGCAACAAGGGGGCGATGACCTGAAATGCGCTGGCATCCATGCCGGGAGGATCAATGCCACCCTGCCCACGGTACCGGGGATCGGTGGCAACGGACCTCCCCTTTGCCGGAGAACCCATGGCCCGATACCTTGCGGCCACACAATACACTGGCACATCATGAGGCTTCTCTCCTCCTACCTGGTCCTGATGGTGGCCACGGCCACACAGGCACAGGTGACCATGGGCAATGCGTTCAAGCTCGACGGCCTTGACGACCGGGCGGTGATCGCCAATGGCGGCATCTTCCTGGAATCGCCCGCGTTCACGTTCGAATGCTGGGTGCAGCGGGACCAGGCCGTGTCGCCGGGCGGGCGGAACCGCATCCTGATGGCGAAGCAGAACAATGGGTGGGGCGTGTACTACGAGGCGGGCAATACCATCCGCCTCACCTGCACGGGCATCAGCGATGTCTCGTCCTCCGTTCCCATCAACGACACGCTCTGGCACCACGTAGCGGTCTCCCACGATGGCAGCACGGCACGCTTCTACCTTGATGGCGCACCAACGGATAGCATCGCCTACGCGGTGGTGTTCAACAGCGGTGGTGGGGATTACGCGATCGGCGACCGCGAAGGCTTCGGAGAGCTGTTCACCGGAGGCATGGACGAGCTGCGCGTGTGGAGCACGGTGCGCTCCGCAATGGAGATCGCGACCTACTATTGCGGCGAGATCGACCCGGCATCCAGCGGTCTTGCCCTGTACTACCGCATGAACGATGCACCCGGCTCTGCCGCGTTCACGGACCTGAGCGCCGGTGGCCATGCGGCCGTGCTGCAGAACACGAACACGTCTGCGAACATCGTGCCCTCCACGGTGCCCTGCGCCGCCAGCGGCATCGCGCAGCCTGGGGAGGCTGTTTCACTGCGGTTCCACCCCAATCCATGCACGCCGCAGGGTGCCACCGTGGAATTGCCGGCCGTGCGCAACGGCAACCAATGGAACCTCACGCTGCGCAACGCCTCCGGGAGCATCGTATGGCAGGGAAGCGGCCAGGCGGGCACGGCGCAGCGCCTCGTATGGCCCGCACTGGGCAGCGGCCTTTACCTGCTGGAGGCCATCTGCGGCATGGAACGCGCCATGGTGCCCGTGGTGTTGGAGTGAACCGATGGCCGCTGACCTTAGGGGTCAGGTGCTGTGCACAACGGCCGCATCGCGATCAGGGCCTTTGTGGCCCTGAGTGGCTTCGAGTGCCCTGATGTCCTCGCAGGGTGGCTTCGAGTGCCCTGAGGTTCTCGAAGGGCAGCCACCTTTTCTAACCATTCGTCCCTAAAACAACCCCGGAAAAAGACGTTACTCCGGCGTGGATGTGTTGCGGTGCTTCGCCCCCGGAAACCACCACCATGCGCCACCATCGCCCCCTGTCCATCGCCTTGGCGCCCTGCGCCCTGGCCCTGCTGCTCGCCGCCTGCGAAGCGCCCTCCACCCCCACCGCCCCGCCCACCGCACAGGCGGCACGCACCGCCGCACCGGTGAGCTACCGCGTGCCCAGCGTGCACGTGACCCTGCGCCAGCTGCAGGCCGGCCGCAAGCTGTTCGCCTCGCACGTGCGCGCCGTGGGTGGCGAGGCCCTCACCGCCACCGAGAACGAGGTGCCGTGGAGCGCGCTGGTGGAGCACATGCCCGCCGCCTCCGAGGGCTGGCAGCGCGCCCTGGTGGTGCACTACGGGCTGGACGCGCCCGCCTGCCGCCTGGCCTGGGGCTGGCGCCTGGTGGCCGCCGCGCCCGACAGCAGCGGCCTGCTGCCCCTGCGGCCCACCGACCACCGCGCCTACGAGCGCGTGGGCGACAGCACCGTGGCCCACGACGAGGACGCCTGGCTGTGGGCGCACCAGCTGCGGCCCGACCGCCCCACCTACGCCGCCGCCGTGGAGCTGGACCGCCAGCTGCCCAGCGACACCGCCGCCCGGTGGGAGCCCGTGCGCCCCAGCGACCCGCGCCGCTGCCTCCTCCCCTACGACCGCGAGCTGGCGCTGCTGTACGCCGACAACGCCGACGAGTTCGCCGGCAAGGAAGAGCACCTCTACGCCGTGCTCGCCTGCACCGCCGAACTGCGCGCTGACGAGCTGCACGACGAGCCCTACGTGGCGCACACCATCACCGTGTTCCTGCGGCTGAAGGTGCCGGGCCTGCCGGTGCGCGACCTCATCACCGACGCAGGCGGCGGGGAGCCCGGCCGCGCCTTCCACCTGCGCGGGGCCGACTACGGGCACTTGTGCCCGGCGCGCTGCGCGGCCGTGGAGCCGCGCTGAGGCCCGCCGCTGCCGAATTTCGCGCACGCCCATGCCCCTTCTTTACGAACTGAAGAACCTGGCACTGATCGCCGCCGTGGTGGCCTGGCTGCTCGCCGGGGCGCCGCGCCGCGGCTGGGCCGGCCGGCTGGGCGCGCTGCTGCTGCTGGCCGCCGCCGTGGAGGCCACGGGGCGCGCCATGGCCCTGCGCGGCATCCCCAACCTGTGGCTGTACAACGGCTACATCGCGGTGGAGTACGCGCTTTGGGCCCTGGTGCTGTGGGAGCTGGGCGGCCGCACGGCACGCGCGCGCCGCGAGGTGCTGGCCGGCGCGGTGGTGTTCGCCGCCGCCTACGCCGCCGAGGCCGCCGTGCGCCCCTTCAACACCGATTTCCACACCAACGCCCTGGTGATCGGCGGCTTCACCCTGGCGGTGCAGGCCGCGCTGGGGCTTTACCGGCAGCTGGACGACGGCGTGGAGCCCCTGCCCCGGCGCCCCGCCTTCTGGGTGCTGCTGGCCATCGCACTGTACAGCGTGGCCGTGACCCCGGTGCTGGGCCTCTTCAACTACCTGGTGGAGCGCAACCCCGACCTTGCGCGCCGCATGCAGGACCTGAACGACGTGCTGTACCTGCTGCGCTACGGCCTGCTGGCCCTGGCGCTGGTGGTGCGGTGGCGCAACGAACGCATGCCCCGGCCATGAGCGCGCGCACGGACGTGGTGGTGGTGGCGGTGGTGCTGTGCATCACCCTGCTGCTGTTCGTGGGCGGGCTGGCGGCCCTGCTGGTGGCGGCGCACGGGCGGCGTGTGCGCCACCGGGCCGAGCTGGCCGAGCTGCGCCTGCGCCACGCCCAGGCCGTGATGGCCGCCGAGCGCGAGGCCGTGAAGCACACCCTGCAGGCCCTGGGCCGCGACCTGCACGACAGCGCCGGCCAGATGCTCACCGTGGCCCAGGTGGGGCTGAACACCCTGCTGGCCGGCGAGGCCGCCGACCCCCGGCTGGTGGCCGTGCGCGACGCGGTGGACCGCAGCGTGGAGGAGGTGCGCCGCCTGGGCCGCACCCTCGATGCCGACCACCTGCGCAACGGCGACCTGCGCGATGCCGTGGTGGCCGAGGCCGACCGCATCGAACGCGTGGCCCGCGTGGGCGCCCAGGTGCTGGTGACCGGCGCGCTGCCCGCCCTGCCGCCCGACACCGCCATCGTGCTCTTCCGCGCCTTCCAGGAGGCCGTGAACAACGCGCTGAAGCACAGCGGCGCCGATGCCCTGCGCATCACCCTGAGCCCCCTGGGCGCGCACGTGCGCCTGCAGGTGAGCGACAACGGCCGCGGCTTCGACTTCGCCACCGTGGGCCACGGCGCCGGCCTGCGCAACCTGGCCGAGCGCTGCGCCCTGGTGGGCTACGGCGCCCACTGCTTCACCGCACCAGGTGCCGGCTGCACCTGGACCTTCGAACCCCTCGACCCATGAACGAGCTGGACGTGGCCCTCGTTGACGACCACCACCTGGTGCGCGCCGGCGTGGCCGTGATGGTGAACACCCTCGGCGGCTTCCGCGTGGCGCTGGAGGCCGCCCACGGCCGCGAACTGGTGGAGCGCCTGCGCGAGCGCGCCCGCGCCGGCATGCCCCCGCCCGCCATCGCCATCGTGGACCTGAACATGCCCGTGATGGACGGCTACGCCACCCTGCAATGGCTGCGCACCAACGAGCCCGCCATCCGCGCCCTGGCCCTCACCTTCGACGGTGGCGACGACGCCATGGTGCGCGCCGCGCGCTGCGGCGCCCGCGGCTTCATCCTCAAGAACGCACGGCCCGACCAGCTGAAGGCCGCCCTGGACGACCTGGTGACCACCGGCTACCACTATACCGACGAGGTGAGCGACGCCCTGCAGCGCGACGGCCACCGCATGCGCCTGAGCGAGGCCCACGTGCACGAGCTGCTCACCCCCCGCGAGCGCGAGTTCATCCTGCACGTGTGCAGCGAGAACGAGCCCACCTACGACGAGATCGCCGCCCTCATGGGCATCCACCGCCGCAGCGTGGACAACCACCGCGCCAGCGTGTTCACCAAGTTCCACATCAAGAGCAAGACCGGCCTGGTGCTCTTCGCCATGCGGTACGGGCTGGTGAAGTAGGGCGGGCGACGGAATGCCGCCGCGCCACACCACTGCTTGCAAGTCGCGAGGCGGCAGGCAGCGATCCCACAAGGCCCAAGGCCGCCGTGCCCGCCTTCGCGCCAGTTCGCTCCGACCACCGCACCGCGCATGCG
>JBIJCH010000056.1:0-9218 GCA_044344815.1 Flavobacteriales bacterium
CGAGCAGTTCATCGTGGTGCTGAGCGGCACCGAGCGTGTCTTCATCGACGGGCTGCCGCTCACGCGCGGCCAGGAGAACGACTATGTGATCGACTACAACACCGCCGAGATCACCTTCACCGCCCGCCAGCTCATCACCAAGGACCGCCGGATCGCGGTGGAGTTCCAGTACAGCGACAAGAACTACGTGCGGTCCCTGGTGCGCGCCGGGGTGGACCAGGACCTGGGCGGCACGCGCGTGCACCTGCACGTGTACAGCGAGCAGGACCACCGCAACCAGCCCCTCCAGCAGCAGTTGAGCGACGAGGACCGCACGGTGCTCACCGAGGGCGGCGACGACCCGCTGGGCGCCGTGACGCCCGGGGTGGACAGCGTGGCCTACAGCGCCGATGAGGTGCTCTACGCCCGGGTGGACTCGCTGGGCTATTCGCCGGTGTACGTGTACAGCACATCGCCCGACAGCGCGTTCTTCCGCCTCACCTTCACCACGGTGGGGACCGGCAACGGCGACTACGTGCAGGACAGCTTCTCGCCCAACGGACGCATCTTCCGGTGGGTGGCGCCCGACACGGTGAACGGTGTGGTGGTGCGGCGCGGTGACAGCGCGCCCCTGCGCGTGCTCCTGGCACCGAAGGCCCAGCAGGTGGTGACCCTGGGCGCGGAGCACACGCTGAACCCCGGCTCGACCGTGTTCACCGAACTGGCCCTGAGCAACAACGACCTCAACACGTTCTCGGCCGAGGATGATGGCGACAACACGGCGCTGGCCCTGCGCTTCGGTGGGAAGGTCACCCTGCCGCTGAGCCGGCGCGACTCGGTCTGGCGGCTCAGCTTCGACACGGACAACGAGCTCCTCGGGCGTGATTTCCGCTTCGTTGAGCGTTATCGCCCCGTGGAGTTCGAGCGCAACTGGAACGCGCTCGGCCTGTCGCTCGACGGTGACCAGGCCCTGCTGGGCGCGGGGGCCATGGTGCGCGGGGGGAAGGCCGGTCAGGCCCGGCTGAGCACGAGCACCTTCCAGGTGTCGGACCTTTACAGCGGATGGCGGCACCGGCTGGAGAGCGACCTGCATCCCGGCCGGTGGGACCTGGTAGGCGAGGCCAGCCTGCTCAGCACCACCATCCCCGCGCGCTCCACCTTCCAGCGCCACAAGGGCGTGCTGCGGCACCGGCTGCGACCCTTCACCCTCGGGCTGCGCGACGAGTTCGAGCACAACCGGTTCCGCAGCGACAGCAGCGAGGCACTCACCCCCGCGAGCTACAAGTTCCATGATTGGGAGCTCTTCGTGCAGAGCCCCGACAGCTTCAGGACGCGGGTGCGGCTGGCCGGCGGCCAACGACGGGAGGAGGCGTGGAAGGACGGCTCGCTTCAACCCAGCACGCGGGCCACGGCCTACAGCCTGGGCCTCGACCTGGCCGGCGACCCGCGCAACCGGCTCGCCACCACCTTCACCTACCGCGAACTGCGCATCCTGGACAGCGCCATCACCGCGGCACGCCCCGAGGAGACCTACCTGGCCCGGCTGGACCACGACCTCACCCTGTGGAAGGGCGCCGCCGTGTGGTCCCTCTTCTACGAGTTCGGCAGCGGGCTCGAGCAGCGGCGCGAGTACATCTACGTGCAGGTGCCCGCCGGGCAGGGCGTGTACATCTGGATCGATTACAACGGCAACGGCATCAAGGAGCTCAACGAGTTCGAGGTGGCCAACTTCGGGTACGAGGCGGACCACATCCGGGTGTACGTGCAGACCAACGACTACGTGCGCATATACAGCAGCCAGCTGAGCGCCTCGCTCGACCTGCGGCCCGCTGTGGCCTGGGAGAACACCGATGGGGTGCGGCGCCTGCTCGCGAAGTTCAGCGACCTCGCCTCCTTCCGGACCGACCGCAAGACCGGCATCGACGACCTGGGCAAGGTGCTCGACCCCTTCACGCTCGACCCTGCGGACACGGCGCTGATCGCCTTCAACAGCTCTGTGCGGAACACCCTCTACTACGACCGTTCGAGCCGCACGTGGAGCATGGACCACACCTTCCAGAGCGACCGTACCAAGAGCCTGCTGCAGAACGGCTACGAGTCGCGCTCACGCGAGAACAACATCCTGCGGCTGCGCGTGAACGCCACCCGCCGCTGGACCGTGGAGTTGGAGGGCGAGCGAGGGCGATCGGCGAGCCTGAGCGACCTGATCGAGGGTCGCACCTTCGACGTGGCCCAGGAGGCCCTCCGGCCGAAGGTGACCTGGCAGCCTGGCACGCAGGCCAGGTTGGTGCTCTCCTACAAGGTCACCCGCAAGCAGAACCGCGACGACCTGGGCGGGGAGCAGGCCGATCTGCAGGACCTGGGGCTCGAGATGCGCCTGAACGCGGCGGGCAAGGGCACGGTGCAGGCGAACATGAACCTGGTCGACATCGCCTACGATGGCGTGGTGAACTCCGTGATCGGCAACGAGATGCTCGGCGGGCTGCGGCCCGGCCGCAACGCCACCTGGAGCCTGGCGGTGCAGCGGCGCCTGAGCGATCACCTGCAGGTGGACCTCACCTACAACGGCCGCAGCAGTCCCGATGTGCCCGTTGTGCACGTGGGAGGCGCCCAGGTGAGGGCGTTCTTCTAGAGCGCATCTCAAGATCGCTTTTTGGAAGCGAGCGATAGGGGTCTCGCGTTCAGGCGGCGCCTGCGCCATAGCCGGCCATGGCGCCGGAGCAGGGCGCCGGAACCGAACATGGTCGACCTCCTACGCGCCATGGCCGCTTCGGCGACGGAGCGGTGCTCTGTGAGGTTCCGGCAACGAAGCATGGGCGCGAAAGACCCTCGCGCAGCACACTATCGCTTAAGCCATGGCGCAAGCGACCCGAAGGGCATTCTTATGATGCGCTCCACGACCTACTTCAGGTCGAATGTGGTCTTGGAGACCAGGGCGCCCGCCTCGTAGATCTCCACGATGTACTGTCCCGTGGCCATCTTGCCGGTGGCGGTATAGAACATGCACACATCCAGCGGCTGGTTCTGGTAGTTCACCTCGCGCTTCACGCTGAACTCTCCCTGCACACCGTTGAAGATGGACCGGTTGTCGGCATCATTCGCCGGCAGCACCGACCCATCGGGGCTGAGAATGCGCATGTAGAGCATCTTGTTGCCGCCCTGCGTCACCTTGTTCTCGCCGAGGGTGAAGCAGCTCTTGATCATCTCGGCCTTGCTGGCACGCTCGGTGTCGACCTGTTTGCCGCTGTTGCGCAGGAAGAGGGCACCGGCGGTGAGCGCCGTCGTATGAAGCACCGAGCCTCTGGCGATCAGCGCCTTCTGGTCGGCCGACTGCTGCTCCAGCGCCTGCTTCTGCCCGGTGACCTCGCCGAGCTGCTGCTTGGTGGCGAGGTTCTCCGCCTGCAGCGCCTGGTTGACGGTGTTCAACGAGTCGATGGTGACCACGTAGCCCTTCATGATCTTCCGAAGGGTCTCGGCCTCCTTGCGCGCCTTGGCCAGGTCGTAATTGCCGCGCTTCACCTTGTCCAGCAGGTCCTCGATCTGCTGCTTCTGGGCGTCCATCTCCGTGCGCAGCTGCTCGTTCTCGGTGTTGAGCGTGTCGTACTGCGCCAGCATTTCCTCCAGCAGGTTCGTCACATTGTCCTTCTCACTGGTCACCGCGGTGAGCTGTGCGCTCGTGTCGGCCACCTCCTTGCGGTTCTGCATCAGCAGGTAGATGGTGACCACGTTGGAGATGAGCAGGAGCACCACCAGGGCCAGCAGGGCGGTGTTGGAGCGGCCTTTGGTGGGCGTGGTGGCGGGGGTGTGCTGTTCCATGATCAGGGGCGGCCAGCAGGTGGCGGCGTATCGCGGCGAAGTTACCTTGGTGCACCGGCGGAAAGGCCCGTGAACACCGCACTTTTCAACAAAGTAGTCCACCCGCTGCGCCGCGGGCTGCACGACCTTGCCGGGCTGCTCCTGCCGCGGCGGTGCGCGGGTTGCGACGATGTGCTTCGCTCCACCGAACAGGCCATCTGCCTGGTGTGCCTCGAGGACCTGCCACGCGCACGCTTCACCGATGCCACCGACAACCCGGTGGCGCGGATCTTCTGGGGGCGTGCGGAACTGGCCGGGGCCACGGCGTTGCTCCACTTCGACAAGCGCGGGCTCGCACAGCGCCTGTTGCACCGCCTGAAGTACAAAGGCGACAAGGCCGTGGGACGGGAGCTGGGCCGTCTGCTCGGCAACGAGCTGACCACCGCGGAGGGCATGCCGGCCGTGGACGTGGTGCTGCCCGTACCCCTTCACCCCCGCAAGGAGCGGGAGCGCGGCTACAACCAGAGCGCGCTCATCGCCGAAGGGGTGCGCGAGGCCCTGGGGCTGGCGGGCCACGGACCGCTGCTGGAGCGCGTGGTGCACACCGCCAGCCAGACGCGGAAAGGACGCGCCGAACGGTGGGTGAACGTGAAGGAGGCCTTCCACGTGCGGGACCACGCCCTGTTGCGCGACCGTCACGTGCTGCTCGTGGACGATGTGGTGACCACGGGCGCCACCCTGGAGAGCTGCGCCCTTGCACTGCAGCAGGTGCCGGGCACGCGCGTGAGCGTGGCCACCGTGGCCTTTGCATGACCCCGCCCGCACCGCCGAGGATCCTAGCTTTGCGGCCCATGGCCGAGACGATCACCCTGCCCGCGACCACCGACCGCGTGGCCCTGTACGCCGCTTTGGTGCCGCAGGTGCGCGAACTGCTTCATGGCGAGCTCGACCCGGTCGCGGCCATGGCGAACATGTCGGCCGCCATCCGGCAGGCCTTCGGATGGCACTGGGTGGGCTTCTACCGCGTGATGGGCGCCGAGCTCGTGCTGGGACCGTTCCAAGGGCCCGTGGCGTGCATGCGCATCGGCCACGGCAAGGGTGTGTGCGGCACCGCGTGGGCCGAGGAACGCACCATCGTGGTGCCCGACGTGGACAAGTTCCCCGGCCACATCACCTGCAGCCCGCTCTCGCGCAGCGAGATCGTGGTGCCGGTGCGCGACCGCAGCGGACGCGTCGCCGCCGTGCTCGACATCGACAGCGAGCGGCCCGATGACTTCAACGAGGTGGACATCCACGCCCTGGGCCGCTTATGCACGCTGCTGGAGCCGCTCTTCGAATGACGCGAACGGCGCTCGCCCTCGTGCTGCTGGCCGGCCTGGCAAGTGGCTGCGCCCAGGTGCGCGAGGTGACCGGCGGTCCGCAGGACACGACGCCACCCGTGCTCCTGGAGGCCGAGCCGCCCATGCTCTCCACCCGGTTCAACGGCCGGCGCATCGTGCTGCATTTCGATGAGCGGGTGAAGGTGGTGGACGCGGTGCGGCAGCTGCTCATCTCCCCGCCCTTGGCCGGCGTTCCCGAGCTCCACGTGCAGGGAGGGAACGCGGTGGTCATCGAGCTGAAGGAGGCCCTCGCCCCCGCCACAACCTACAGTTTCAACCTGGGCGACGCGGTGGTCGACCTCACCGAAGGCAACCCGGCGAGCGGCCTCACCTACGTGATGTCCACGGGCGACCAGCTCGACAGCGGATCCGTGGCCGGCCGCGTGATGCATGCCTCCACCGGCAAGCCGGCGGCCGGGGTGCAGGTGCTCCTCCATGCCGCTGGCGACACCGCCGGCATCCGCCAGGGCCGCCCGCTGTACGCGGCCCGAACCGATGGCGAAGGACGCTTCAGCGCCAGGCACCTGCGCAACGGCGCCTACACGGTGCATGCCCTGGTGGACCGCAACGGCAACCTGCGGTACGACCTGCCGCTGGAGGAGGTCGCCTTCCTCGACGGGCCCATCGATGTGCCGGGGGGTGAGGAACCAACCCTCTGGCTCTTCCAGGAAGCCCCATCGGCCCAGCAGGTGATGGACCAGCGGGTTGGCCCCGACCGGGACTGGCGTTTCGTGATGGCCCGGGCGGCCGGTGGCTTGCGACTGCGCGACATGGACCGCACAGGCGGGGACCTATCGTGGGAATGGGAGATCAACCCTACGCGGGACAGCCTGCGGGCCTGGCCGGGTGATACCACCGCCCTCGAAGGGCGCCGGTTCGAGCTGATCGAGAACGGCGCCGTGCTCGACACGTTCACCTACCGGGTGCGGGAGCCGATGCCCTTCGTCCTGGGGGCCCGCCTTGTTCATCCGGACGGGGCGATCCGCTTGGAGGCCTCGAGGCCACTGGCGGCCATGGATACCAGCCGCATGGAGTTCCATGTGGGCGACCGCCGGGTGCCCGGCGATCTCGTCCCCGATACGGCATGCTCCCGGTGTGCCGTCATCAGCCTCGGAGGGACGGCGGGGCCGGAGGTTCGTATCCTGCTGTACCCCAAGGCCTTGAAGGACATCTACGGCGGCTTCAACGACACCCTCTCCCTGCGGACGGTACAGCCCGGACCCGACCAGCTGGGCATCCTCAGGCTTCAGGTCGAGGTGGACAGCAACGGCATCGCCGGCCCGTGGGCGTTGATGCTCCTCGACGGTCAGGAAAGGCCGGTCAGGACGGTCGCCCTGAACGACCTGTCACAACCCGTGATGCTGGCCGGCCTCACGCCCGGGACCTACGGGGTGAAGCTGGTGGAGGACCTGAACGGGAACGGGAAACCCGACCCGGGGCGGCTTCGCGGGGGTGTTCGCCCGGAGCGGGCCTGGCGCATGGGGACCACCCTGCTGGTGCGGGCCGGGTGGGAGGTGGAGCACCGTTGGGACCTGGATATCCGGTGACCCGGCAACTTCGGGGCGACGGATCGCGTCATGCCTATGGGAACGTGTGTTCCGGGAAAAGCGCAGGGCAGGTGAACACCTCCTACCTTGTGAGGGTTTTCGCGGTATCCACGGACTTATCCGAACGAACGATCATGCTGAACAGGATCATGTGCGCCCTGATGCTGGCGCTTGGGGCAGGGGGAACGGCCACCGCACAATCGGGGGTGATCCCCACGATGGGCAAGGAGTTCTGGGTGGGCTTCATGCAGAACTATGGGGGTGGAAGCAACCAGCGCATCGACCTGTTCATCTCCAGCTACGTGAACACCACGGGCACGGTGACCATGCCGCTGCTCGGGTACACGCAGAACTTCACCGTCACCGCCAACACGGTGACCACGGTGACCCTGCCGCTCACGGCGATCCACACCGGTTCGGAGGTGGTGGACAATAAATCCTTCCTGATCCAGACCGCCGACACCGTGGCGGTGTACGCGTTGAACTTCGAGGATGCCACGGCCGATGCGGCCTCCATCCTGCCCACGCAATCGCTCGGCACCCAGTACCGCGTGCACTGCTACTACGGCCTTAATGGCTGGGGCACGCTGAACTCGGAGTTCCTGATCGTGGCGACCAAGGATGGCACCCAGGTCGAGATCACCCCCTCCTCGCCCACGCTCGGGGGCCAGCCTGCGGGGGTGCCCTTCATCGTGAACCTCGACAGCGCCGAGACCTACCAGGTACAGGCGGCTGCGTCCGGTGACGACCTCACGGGCACCAGCATCGTGGGCACGGCCCAAAGCGGCTCGTGCAGGCCGTTCGCCGTGTTCTCGGGCTCGGTGTGCACCAACGTGCCCATCGGCTGCTTCGCCTGCGACCACGTGTTCGAGCAGAACCTGCCGAGCAACGTATGGGGGACCAAGTTCTTCACCGTGCCCTGGCAGGGTCCGACCAGCTACACCTACCGAGTGCTTTCCGGACAGAATGGCACCAACTACACCGTGGATGGGGTGGCACAACCCACCCTCAACGCCGGTCAGTTCCAGGAGGTGAACTACGCCAACACGGCCCGGTGCATCGAGAGCTCGGTGCCCATCAGCGTGGCCCAGTTCATCCAGGGACAGGACTGCTCCGGCGGGGTGGGCGACCCGGCCCTGCTGATCCTGAACGCCGAGGAGCAGAAGATCAGCAACATCAGCTTCGCGACGGTGGTCTCGGCCAACATCAACAACCAGTACATCGCGGTGGTGGTGGAGACCGCGAGCACGAACCAGGTGGTGCTCGACGGGGCACCGGTGCCCGCCGCCTCGTTCACGCCCTACACCTCGTGCAGTACGCACAGCTACGCCACGCTGCCGCTCACACAGGGCAGCCACAGCATCTCCTGCCCCACGGGCTTGATCGGCTACGTGTACGGGGTGGGCAGCAACTACGAGACCTACGCATATTCCGTGGGCTCCTTCACCCCGGTCCCCCCGCTGCAGATCGACTCGGTGTTCTGCGGGGTCGACAGCACGGGAACGCTAACCCTCTCGCCCCCGGTGCCCATCAACAACCCATGGTGGAGCGTGCTGAGCAACCCCGGCGACACCCTGTTCCAAGGCCTGAACTACACCTTCACCCCGCCGGGCAGCGACGTGTACGTGGTCACCGGATCGGAGTTCCTGAGCAGCTGTGAGCAGGAGTACTTCTTCAGCGTGGAAGTGGACACCCCGCCCCTGCTCACCCTTTCCGCCAACCCGCCCCAGGTATGCGCCTACACGCCGGTGCAGCTCAACGTGGTCGCCGACCCTCCGGGCACCTACCTGTACAATTGGTGGCCCGACCCGCAGCTCAACGACGGCTCCCTGCCCAACCCCGTGGCCACGCCCTCGCAGAGCGGATGGTACTATGTGAGCGTGAGCACGCTGAACGGCTGTGCGGTGGCGGTGGACAGCATCTTCATCACGGTGTTCCCCGGCGATGTGATCGTGCATTCGGCCACCACGCCCGACGACCAGCTCTGCCTGGGCGAGAGCACCGCGCTCGAACTGGAGGTGCAGCAGGCGATCGCCACGGACGAGCTTGACCTGGCACCGGGCGTGATCTGGGCCAACGCGGCCAACTGGAGCATCAGCAACGCATGCGGCGCCGTGAGCGGCAACGCCTTCTACTTCGACGGACCAGGTCCGCGCTTCGCCGAGACCGTGCCCTTCAACGTGCTGGCCGGAGGAAGTGTCCAGTTCGCCATCAAGATCGGCGCAGGCCTGGCACCCTGCGAGAACGCTGATGCCGGTGAGGATGTGTTCCTGGAGTACAGCGTGGGTGGCGGCCCCTGGCAGCCGATGCAGACCCTGTGGGAGTTCCTCTATCCCAACTTCGTCACCGTATCGGTGCCCATCCCCGCCGCCGCCCAGTCGGCCAACACCGCCTTCCGCTGGATCCAGCCCCTGAGCAGCGGTGCCGGCGAGGACAACTGGAGCCTGGACAACGTGGTGATCGCCGTCAACGACCAGTCGAACATCCAGTTCAACTGGTCGACGAGCACCGGCCTGAA
>JBIJCH010000112.1:0-6680 GCA_044344815.1 Flavobacteriales bacterium
GGGTGCGTACACGGCTACCTGCTCCACATTGTTCACGTGGTCCTCGCCGGGCACGGCGGGCGAGGCGAGCACGGCGGCGTTGGGGGCGTTGGGGATCTCCCACGGTCGATGCACCGACAGGTCCGGAGCGCTGCCGAGCAGGTCGAGGTCGTTCACGAGCACGGCGCTGGCCTGCAGGGAGGCGGCCGGGTCCATCCAGTAGAGCATCACGCGCAGTTCGTCCATGCCGGGCGGCACCTCCACGGTGTGCACCTGCTGCTGGCCCTGGTCCACGGAGCCCGACTGGAAGCGCTCATCCTCAATGGCCCGCCAGGCCCGTGCGGCGTTCACGCGTCCCCAGCCGAAGGTGTGGTCGGGACCGGTGTTGCCCAGGTCGTCCGCGGTGTTCATCAGCACGGCCTTCATCAGGCCGCTCGAGGGGTCGCTGCCGAAGCGCGCGCGCCACCCCTGGTAGAGCACGGCAAGCGTGCCGGCCACGCCGGGTGAGGCGGCCGAGGTGCCACCACCGGCGGCGTACGTGTGGTCGGGGTCGGTGCTGATCTGGCCCTGGCCGTAGGCGCTCACATCGGGCTTCAGGCGGCCATCGGCGCTGGGGCCGCGGCTCGAACTGCCCACCAGCACATCGTTGTCTGTCAGGTTGGCCACCGCGATGCAGTTCTTCGCGATCTTGTGTCCGCCGGTGATGTTCCCCCAGACCGCGCCCGCTCCGTACCCGCAATCCTGCCCGCCGTTGTTGCCTGCGGAGAAGACCTGGATGAGCGCGGGATTGGCCACGGTCTCCAGGTCCACCTGGCGCGTGGTGTTCGTGTAGCCGCCGTTGCAGCCATCGCTGTAAGAACTGTTGAAGATCACGGCGTCCTCGTTCTGGAAGAGGGTGACGGTGTTGGGCAGGCTGGACTGGTACTGGCGCACGATGATGCGCGAGCCCGGTGCCATGCCGGGATTGCGGGGGTCCACATTGCCGGCGCCGCCCACGATGCCGGCCACCATGTCGCCGTGGTCGCCCAGCAGGTCCTGCGCAACGGTGGTCTGCACGGTGCGCCCTTGGAAGTCGATGTGAGGGCCCACGAAGCCGTCGTCGTTCACCACCACGGTCACACCGGCGCCGTCGAGCCCGGGGATGCCGCCGGGCACGTCGCCCAAGGGGTTCACCCGGTGGAAGGTGCGGCCGCGCAGGTCCTCCGGCTCGCCGTCCACGGGCGCGGGGGCCACCCATTGCACGGCCGGGTGGCTGAGCAGCCGCTTCAGCTCGCGCCCCGTGACCTGCAGGATGCGGCCGCCTTCGGTGCCGAGCGGCTCGAAGGGCCTGCCGGTGAGCACGGGCACGCGCTCGAGCGCGTCACTGCCCAGGTCGGACCAGGGCATCACGGTCACGGCGTTGGACCGCCGCCTCCAGCCTGCTCCTTCCAAGGCACTGCCGAGGGCCGGGTCCAGTTTCACGGAGGCGTCCGGCGCAAGGATGCCCGTGGCGCCGGCGGCCATCAGGGTGTTGCGGTCAATGTCGGCCGGCAGGGACACGGTCCACGCTCCGCCGTTGAGGGCGTCAAGGAAGCGCACGCCCTGCGCCTCGATACGCTGCCGTTCGGCCTTGTCGAGGACGTGGTTGAACACCAGGAAGCGGTGGATGCGACCGGAGCGCGTTTCACCGGAGGCGAGGGGCAGGGGGCCCTGACCGCTGCGCAGGGTGGAAGCCGTCACAGCACCTGCGCGCAGGTCGAGCACAGGGGTCTGGGCCTGCAGTGTAAGGGTGATCAGCAGCAGCGGAAGGGGGAGGAAGCGCATGGTGCCGAAGATCGGTCGGGATGGTGGAAGGGGGGACGGAACGTGCGCCTGAGCAGGGCGCACCCTTGTAAACCCGCGGGGGCGTCTTTGGTTCAGCCCTCGTCGTGGAAGCGCTCCATGTCACGGCGGTCGCGCTTGGTGGGCCGGCCTTCACCGGGCCTGCGGCCGTCGGCCTGCACCTTGCGGGCCAGTTCAAGCCGCTCGAGCTCCTCCCACGGGGTCACCTCTTCCAGGAGGTCGGGCACCAGCTTGGCGCCCACGCGGGAGGTGGGGAGCGCCTTCACCCGGAACACACGCCAGATGGGCGGCTGCCGCACGGCGATGCGTTCGCCCACCTTCACCTCGGCGGCGGGCTTCACCTCACGGTCGTTGAGCTTCACGCGGCCCTTCTGGCAGGCCTCGGTGGCCAGCGAGCGGGACTTGTGCAGGCGCACGCACCAGAGGAACTTGTCGATGCGCATCGGCGTGAACGCGAAGCGCCTTCACTGGGAAGGCGCTTCACTGGCTGGTGACCCCGGAAGGACTCGAACCTTCAACCAACAGAACCGGAATCTGTCATTCTATCCAATTGAACTACGGGGCCAGGCGGTGCAAAGATAGCTCCGCGCTCACTTGGCCATGCGGTCGCAGTTGCGTTTCAGGGCCACCATGTCGCCCACGGTGCTCATGGCGGGCCATTGCACGCGCTGCATGTCGGCGTTGAGGGGGAACCAGGTGATCGCCGAGTCCGTCATGGCGTCGCGCACGGCGGGGGTGGTCACGATGCCGCCCAGGGGCGTGGAGAGGGTGATCCGGGTGCTGTCCAGTGGCTGGCCCTGGATCGCGCACACGGCGTGCATCCAGCGCACCACGGCCCCGAAGGTGCCGCCCATGCGTTGCGGCGGTCCGGTGCGGCGCATGCTGAAGGCGGGCGATCCCTTGGCAGGCGCAGGGGACCGAAGGGTGAGGGTGTTCTCCGTGACGCCGTAGGTGGCCCGCTTGTCGAGCATGGGCCAGTGGACCTCGACCTCGCCTGTGCCGTTCATCCCCCACGTGCCGTCCATCTCGAAGGGCAGCGCCTTGCCGGGAAGCCAGGTGGTGTTGAGCACCTCCCCGTTGGGGAAGAGCTCGGTGATGATCGTGCGCCTGCCCTGTGGCTCGTCGAGCACGAGCTCGTAGCGGCCGGCGAGCATCGGCTTGGGGCGCGGCGGGCAGGTGAGCGTGGCGTCGATGTGGTCGATGCGGGCCACCACGAAGGCGGTGTCGCGGGCGCCGGGGTGCTGTTCGGCCAGGTGGCCCGTGAGCCAGGCCTTCATGGTCTGTCCGGCCGTGCTGCGCTGGCTGTTGTACAGGCGCAGGGTGGTGTCCAGGCCGGGGCCGTTCACGGCGTACCGGATGCCCGTTCCGCAGGCCATGAAGCGCACGTCGGGGCCGGTCACCTGGAGCTCGCCCGCCCAGGTGGAATCGGCCGGGGGCGCTGCTGTGGGAGGGTCACCGGCGGTGGGTCCACAGGACCACAGGAGCAGGGCGCCAAGGCAGGGGAGGAGAAAGGTCGGTCGCATGGCCCGCTAACTTAAGGCAGGGGACATGTGCCGCGGGTCGGGCGCGCCCTTGAAAGCCGTACCTTTGCGGGCCTTTTTCCAAGCCCATCGCATGACCGAGCTGCGCAACATCGCCATCATCGCCCACGTCGACCACGGCAAGACCACCCTGGTGGACAAGATCCTCCACCAGTGCCAGCTCTTCCGGGAGAACCAGGCGACCAGCGACCTCCTGCTGGACAACAACGACCTGGAGCGTGAGCGGGGCATCACCATCCTCAGCAAGAACGTGAGCGTGCGCTACAAGGGCGTGAAGATCAACGTGATCGACACCCCGGGACACAGCGACTTCGGCGGCGAGGTGGAGCGCGTGCTCAACATGGCCGACGGGGTGCTGCTGCTGGTGGACGCCTTCGAGGGCGCCATGCCGCAGACGCGCTTCGTACTGGGCAAGGCCATCCAGCTCGGCCTGAAGCCCATCGTGGTGATCAACAAGGTGGACAAGCCGAACTGCACCCCCGAGGAGGTGCACGAGCAGGTGTTCGACCTCATGTTCGCGCTCGACGCCTCGGAGGAGCAGCTCGACTTCCCCGTGGTGTACGGCAGCAGCAAGCAGGGCTGGATGGGACCCGATTGGAGGACCCCCACGGAGGACGTGAGCTACCTGCTTGACGTGATCCTGGAGAAGATCCCCGCGCCCAAGCGCGTCGAGGGCACCCTGCAGATGCGCATCACCAGCCTCGACTACAGCAGCTTCCAGGGCCGCATCGCCGTGGGCCGCGTGAGCCGCGGCAGCATCAAGGCCGGTCAGAACGTGAGCCTCGTGAAGAACGACGGCACCATCAAGAAGGGCAAGGTGGCCGAACTGATGGTGTTCGAGGGCTTGGGCAAGGAGAAGGTGAAGGACCGCGAGCTATACAGCGGCGAGATCTGCGCCGTGATGGGGCTGGAGGCTTTCGACATCGGCGACACCATCGCCGACCTCGAGAACCCCGAGGGCCTCACGCCCATCAAGGTGGACGAGCCCACCATGAGCATGCTGTTCACCATCAACACCTCGCCCTTCTTCGGCAAGGAAGGGGAGTTCGTGACCAGCCGCCACCTGCGCGACCGCCTGTACAAGGAGATCGAGAAGAACCTGGCGATGAAGATCGAGGAGACGGGTTCGCCGGACAAGCTGCTGGTATACGGCCGTGGCATCCTGCACCTGGGCATCCTGGTGGAGACCATGCGCCGCGAGGGCTACGAGTTCCAGCTGGGCCAGCCCCAGGTGATCCTCAAGGAGGTCGACGGGCTCAAGTGCGAGCCCATCGAACTGCTCACCGTACAGGTGCCCGAAGGGTTCAGCAGCAAGGTCATCGACCAGGTGAGCCGCCGCAAGGGCGAACTGCTCAGCGTGGAGCTCAAGGGCGACCGGGTGAACATCGAGTTCAGCATCCCCGCGCGCGGCATCATAGGCCTGCGCAACCCGCTGCTCACCGCCACCGAGGGTGAGGCCATCATCGCGCACCGCTTCAAGGGCTACGAGCCCTGGAAAGGTGAGTTCCAGAGCGCCCGCCCCGGCTGCATCGTGAGCGGCGAGACCGGCACCGCCATCGCCTACGCCATCGACAAGCTGCAGGACCGCGGCAAGTTCTTCATCGACCCCAGCGAGGAAGTGTACGCCGGCCAGGTGATCGGCGAGAGCCCCAAGCCCGATGAGGAACTGGTGGTGAACGTGATCCGCGTGAAGAAGCTCACCAACATGCGCGCCAGCGGAAGCGATGACAAGGTGAACATCGCCCCTGCGGTGAAGTTCAGCCTCGAGGAGTGCATGGAGTACATCGCCGCCGACGAGTACCTGGAGGTGACCCCCAAGAGCCTGCGCATCCGCAAGATCCTGCTCGACGAGAACGAGCGGAAGAAGGCGGCGAAGAAGGTGGTGGAGGCCTGAGCGACCGCCCGATCGAACCTTCTACACGCTGGTGTGTACCGGCGGTTGAACACGGTCCTGCTTCGGCAGGCCATCAACCCCACACACCATGAAGAGGTCCTTCCTTCCCGCATCGGCCCTGGCGGTGGCCGCCTGCACCGTGCTGGTGCTGCAATCGTTCAACGATCGCTCGGTCCATATCGGCCACCTGTATTGTCCGGTGCCTTCGGACAACGCCGACGACCACAAGGGCTGCGTGTTCCGCACCGTGTACGAGGGCGAGGGCCTCGACAGCAGCTTCATCCTGCGCACGCCCGACCAGGTGTTCCGTTCCGAGGAGCGCGGCCTCGACTGGCTGGTGAAGGCCCAGGCGGCCGATGGCGGCTTCGGCGCAGGCAGCCATGCGCGCCAGGACATCATGGACCCGCACGCCGTGCAGAGCGATCCCGCCACCACCGCCATGGTGGGCATGGCCCTGCTTCGCATGGGCAACACACCCGACAAGGGACGTTACAGCAACGTGCTCAACAGGCTCACGGACAACCTGCTCATCACCGTGGAGCAGGCGGACAATGCGGCCACCAACATCACGAAACTCCAGGGCACGCAGATCCAGGCCAAGCTGGGGCAGAACATCGACGTGGCCCTCACCGCCCAGTTCCTCAGCAACCTCATGGGGCGCATGCCCTGCTCCCACCCCAAGCACGACCGCTGGCTCAACGCGCTGAACAAGTCCGTGTCCATCATCCAGCGCGCGCAGAACGCCGATGGCAGTGTGCGCGGCGATGGCTGGGCCGGTGTGCTCCAGAGCTCCTTCGCGGCCAGCGCGCTCGAGTCGGCGAAGTTCCAGGGCGCCACGGTGGACGACACCGCGCTGCGCAAGGCGCAGGACTACCAGAAGGCCAATTTCAACGTGAACAGCGGTTCGGCCGTCACCGAGCGCGCCGCAGGGATAACGCTCTATGCCGTGAGCGGCAGCACGCGCAACAGTGCGAAGGAGGCGCGCGAGGCGAAGGACGTGCTCGAGAAGGCGAAGAAGGAGGGCAAGGTCGCAGCGAGCACGCCGGTCTCCGTGGATGCGCTGGAGGACGCGGGCTACACGCGCACCGAGGCAGAGCGCCTCAACACCGCCTATCAGGTGTACAACAGCGCCAAGGTGCAGGCCCAGGCCGACAATGTGATCAGCGGCTTCGGCAACAACGGCGGCGAGGAGTTCCTGAGCTTCCTGCAGACCGGCGAGTCGCTCGTGATCGGCAAGGACGGCGGCTGGCGCAACTGGTACGCGCAGACCACGGGCCGGCTGGTGGGCATCCAGAACAACGACGGCAGCTGGAACGGCCACCACTGCATCACCAGCCCCGTGTTCTGCACGGCCACGGCGCTGCTCATCCTCAGCGTGAACAACGACATCGAGCAGCTGCTCGCGCAGGGCGCGGTGAAGTACCGTTGACCGGCCTTGTTGGGCG
>JBIJCH010000057.1:0-9145 GCA_044344815.1 Flavobacteriales bacterium
AGCTCGGCATCGGCGACACCGTGTTCTTCAACGCCATCCGCAGTTTCCACGGTGCGGCCAAGCGGCTGGAGAAGCTGGCCGAGCAGGGGAGGAGGGTGGTGTACAAGGACTTCGCCCACAGCCCCAGCAAACTGAAGGCCACGGTGGAGGCGGTGCGTGAGCAGTTCCCCGGCCGCAAGCTCGTGGCCTGCATGGAGCTGCACACGTACAGCAGCCTCAGCGAGGGCTTTCTCGACCAGTATGCCGGCGCCATGGACCAGGCCGATGCGGCCATCGTGTTCTACGATCCCCACGCGGTGCAGCTCAAACGGCTGCCGCCGATCCCGCCCGAGCGCATCCAGCGGGGTTTCGCGCGTGCCGACCTGCAGGTGCTCACAGACCCGATCCGGCTGATGGGCGCGGTGCGCACGGCGCAGGCGGATCCCGGCGTGCTGCTGATGATGAGCAGCGGCAACTTCGGCGGGCTCGACCTTCAGGCGTTGAGCGAGGCGTTCATCGCATAGGGTCCACCGCAACGGCGCTCCCGAAGCCTCGGGAGAACGCAACATTGAGCGAAGGTCCGCTCAGCGCAGCCGACGCAACAGCTTGTGGTGCACGGCGCTGAAGAGGAGCGCGATGAGCAGGCTGGCGAAGAGCAGCGCGAAGAAGGTGATGGACGCGTAGCTGAACGGGTTGAAGAGCTTCTCCAGGTCCATGCGCGCCTTGGCCTCGTTGCCACCGGCGGCCACCACGGCGGCCACGCGCTCGTTGATCTTCGAGGGGAACTCGATGAGGTCGATGGCGTTGTAATAGGTCCAGATGAAGACGCCCATCATCACGGCGTACACGGTGCAGGCCATGAAGGCGGCCCGCACCAGCGCGGGGAAGGTGGCGTTGCGGTCCTCCCCGAGCAGGGCGTGCCCGCTGAAGAACGCGATCACCGACAGGGCCAGCAGGTGCACGAACATGAAGTCGGGACCCTCCGAGGCACCGCCGCTGTAGAACAGGCCCACCCGCAGGGCCATCACGGCCAGGGCGATGAAGAAGGCGGTCTTCATGGGAGTTGTGGGGTCGCTTCGTTGAGTGGCGAGCAATGAGTTACGAGTGGCGAGTGAATGCGCCCTTCGACAGGCTCAGGGTCACACGCATTCACTCGCCACTCGAGACCCGCCACTCATTACTTCCCGGCGTTAGCCGTTCATCGACACGAGGAACTCCTCGTTGCTCTTGGTGCCCTCCATGCGGGTCTTCACGAATTCCATGGCCTCGATGGAGTTCATGTC
This sequence comes from Flavobacteriales bacterium, assembly GCA_044344815.1. Lineage (GTDB taxonomy): Bacteria > Bacteroidota > Bacteroidia > Flavobacteriales_F > PHOS-HE28 > PHOS-HE28. The sequence continues at coordinate 1,263 of JBIJCH010000057.1, forward strand.
GGCCAGGTGCTTGCGGAGGATCCAGGTGCGCTGCAGCACCTCCTTGCCGTGAAGCAGGTCGTCGCGGCGCGTGCCGCTGGCGAGGATGTCGATGGCGGGGAACACGCGGCGGTTGCTCAGCTTGCGGTCGAGCTGCAGTTCCATGTTGCCGGTGCCCTTGAACTCCTCGAAGATCACCTCGTCCATCTTGCTGCCGGTCTCCACCAGGGCCGTGGCGAGGATCGTGAGGCTGCCGCCGTTCTCGATCTTGCGCGCCGCACCGAAGAAGCGCTTGGGCTTTTGCAGGGCGTTGGCGTCCACACCACCGGAGAGGATCTTGCCGCTGGCGGGCTGCACCGTGTTGTAGGCGCGGGCCAGGCGGGTGATGGAGTCGAGCAGGATCACCACGTCGTGGCCGCACTCGGTGAGGCACTTGGCCTTCTCGAGCACCATGCTGGCCACCTGCACGTGGCGGGCGGCGGGCTCGTCGAAGGTGCTGGCGATCACCTCGGCCTTCACGCTGCGGGCCATGTCCGTCACCTCCTCGGGACGCTCGTCCACGAGCAGCACGATCAGGTACACCTCGGGGTGGTTGGCGGCGATGGCGTTGGCCACGTCCTTCAGCAGGATGGTCTTGCCGGTCTTCGGCTGCGCCACGATGAGCCCGCGCTGCCCCTTGCCGATGGGCGAGAAGAGGTCCAGCACGCGCATGCTGAGGTTTGGGTTCTTGCCCGTGAGGTTGAACTTCTCATCGGGGAAGAGGGGTGTGAGGAACTTGAACGGCACGCGGTCGCGCACCCACTCGGGGTCGCGGCCGTTGATGCGGTCGATCTTCACCAACGGGAAGAACTTGTCGTCGTGGCGCGGCGGACGCACGAAGCCGCTCACGGTGTCGCCGAGCTTCAGACCGTACTGCTTGATCTGCTGCTGGCTCACGTATACATCGTCCGGCGAGGCCAGGTAGTTGTAGTCGCTGCTTCGGAGGAAGCCGTAACCCTCGGGCATGATCTCCAGCACACCTTCACATTCCACGAAGGCGTCGAACACGATCTGCTGCTGTTCGCGGCGCTGGTGCTGGTCGCGGTTCTGATCCCGGTTCTGGTCGCGCTGCTCCCGGTTCTGGTCGCGGTTCGCATCGCGCTGTAGGTCGCGGTTCTGATCCCGTTGTTGATCCCGGTTCTGATCGCGCTGCTCCCGGTTCTGGTCGCGCTGTTGGTCACGCGGTTGGTCGCGGCGATCATCACGACGGTCCCCGCGCCGGTCGTCGCGCCGTTCATCGCGGCGTTCCTCCGCCCGGGGCTCGGGCACGCCGGCTTGCGGCTGGCCGGGTGTCTGGCCCTGACCTTGTTCGCGCAGCCGCTGTTCCTTGCGTTCGCGCCATTCACGCTCGCGGTCGCGCTTGCGGTCGCGGTGCGCAGGCTCTTCGCCTGCAGGGGGGCGTTGCTCCCGGCGCTCTTCGGCCACGGGCTGCGCGGGAGTCGGGCGCGCTTCGGGCTCCTGGGTCTCCTCCTCCTCGTCATCGTCATCCTCACCGTCCTCGCCATCCTCCTCCTCTTCGTCATCCTCCTCATCATCATCGTCGTCGCCCTCGGCGAGCGGGAGCTCAGGCTCGGGGTCGGGCTCCGGTTCGGGGGCTTCGTCGGCCGTGGCCATGGCGGCCAGGTCGTCGGTATCGAGGCGGTTGGAGGTGGCCGGCGCGCCGCCGCCCTGGGTCTCCAGGATGCGGGCCACCAGGTCCTGCTTTTTCAGCGTGTCGGCCTTCTTGATGCCGAGCTTCTTCGCGATCTCCTTGAGCTCGGCGAGCTTCAGGCTCTCCAGCGCGGTCTTGTCGTACATGACGAGGGAATGTGGGATGGGGGGAAGGCGTGCGGTACGCCTGGGTAAAGCCCGGAAGGGGCTTCGGTTCGTTCAGGAAAGGACTTCGGGGTAGGGGGCGGGACCGAACGGCACCCACCGGGGAGTACGGCGCAAACGTAAGGCGATCGGCGGATCCGGCAAGCACCCGGCGTCCCATCTTTGCGGCCACCATGATCCAACGCAAGCAGACCGTGTTCCTGGCCGTGGGCGCCTTGCTCGCGGGCCTGTTGTACTTCGTGCCGCTGGTGCGCTATGCACGGGGCACCGATGTGTTCGTGTTGCGTGCCACGGGTCTGGCGGATGCATCGGGCGCGGCGGTGCCCGGCGTCGCGCTCAAGTTCCCCATGCACCTGCTCGCGGGCCTGCTTGCGGCCCTGCTTGTCGTGGTCATCGTGTTCTTCAAGGACCGTCCGCGTCAGCTGCGGCTGCTGCGGTTCGGCTACGTGTTCGCGCTGGGCTTGCAGACCACCGAGCTTTTCACGCATACCAGCGTGCGGGCCTACCTCGCCCTGAACAGCCCGGTGGAGCACACCTTCCTGCCCGGTTTCTTCCTGCCCCTTGGGGTGCTCCTGTGCTGCTTCCTCGCCGAGCGCGGCATCAAGGCGGACGAGGAGCTCATCAAGAGCATGGACCGGTTGCGGTGAAGTGCCCGTGGAGCTGGGTTTCCATGGCCCGAGTGGCGAGTCGCGAGTGGCGAGTGAATGACCCAAGGGGCATTTCACCCGCCACTCGTCACTCCTTACTCGCCACTTTCCCCCGTTTCCCCAGCTCCACCACCTCCAGGTCCTTCAATTGGCCAGCGGCGATGGTGAACCGCAGCACCGTGCGCACCTGGTGCCAGCCGTGCTTTCCGCAGGCCCCGGGGTTCATGTAAAGCATGTTCAGGGCCTTGTCGAACTGCACCAGGCAGATGTGCGAATGCCCGCAGATGAAGAGGGTTGGCGGGTCCTTGCGCAGGGCTTCGGCAACAGCCTTGTCGTAGCGGGGCGGGCGGCCGCCGATGTGCGTGATCCACACGCGCACGCCTTCCAGGTCGAAGCGCAGGTCCTCGGGGAACACACGCCGCGCCGCCGCATCGTCGATGTTGCCCACGATGGCGCGCAGGGGCTTCTCCGGGAACCAGCGCTGCAGCTCGTCGGTCACCGCCAGGCTGCCGATGTCGCCGGCGTGCCAGATCTCGTCGCACGTGGCGAAGTGCTCCCGCAGGCGCGGGTCGAGCCAGCCATGGGTGTCGCTGAGGAGGCCGATGCGGGGCATGCAGGGCGAAGGAATGTGGAAATGTGCGAATGTGGGAATGGAGCAATGTGCGAATGTGGGAATGCGGGAATGTCAACTCCTGCTGGGTGGACCGATCGGAGCGGGCGGGAAAGGAAGCAGAGGGACCGCGCTACTTTTGCGCCCCGCCCGCCAGGGGCTCATGCGCTCATGGGCACATGGCCCCATGGTCACCTGACCCATGCCCCGCCACTTCCTTGAGATCGCGTACAACGGCACCGCTTACCGGGGCTGGCAGCGGCAACCCGACGCGCCCAGCGTGCAGGCCGAGGTGGAGCGGGCCCTGCGCTTCAGCCTGCACCTGCCCGAGCTCTTCGTGGTGGGATGCGGCCGCACCGATACCGGGGTGCACGCCACGCAGTTCTTCCTGCATTTCGACCTGCCGGAGGAGCGCGAGCTCGGCGACCGCTTCGTGTACAGTGTGAACAGCCTGCTGCCGGATGACATCGCGGCCTACCGCGTGTTCCCCGTGGATGCCGAGGCGCACGCACGGTTCAGCGCCACCGAGCGCGGTTATCGCTACCTCATCAACCAGCGGAAGGATCCCTTCCTGGCGGGCCGGTCGTACGAGCTGCGGCCGCCGCTCGACCTGGAGGCCATGCGTGCCGCGGTGCCGGCGTTGCTGGGGCAGCAGGACTTCAGCAGCTTCTGCCTGGCGGGCAGCGACAACAAGACCATGCTGTGCGATGTGCGCCACGCGGCCTGGGAGCGCACCGAGCACGGCTACGCCTTCTCCATCCGCGCCGACCGCTTCCTGCGCAACATGGTGCGCGCGGTGGTGGGCACCTTCCTGCGCATCGGCAAGGGCCAGCAGCCTCCGGAGCACATGGCCGGGGTGATCGCCGCGCGCGACCGTGGTGCCGCCGGCAAGAGCGCACCGGCCCGCGGCCTGTACCTGGAGCGCGTCACCTATCCCTTCCTGCGGTCGTGAGCGAGGGCGGCGCACCACAACAGGTGAAGGGCACGGCCTTCGACCGCAAGCTCTTCGGGCGTGTGATGGGCTTCGTGCGCCCCTACAAGCGGGTCTTCTGGCTGAGCCTGGTGCTCACCATCGTGCTCAGCGGGCTGGGCGTCGTCCGGCCCCTGATCATGGGCACCATGATCGATGGTCACGTGCTCACCGGTGACCGTGACGGGCTGTACCTGATGATGGGCGTGGTGACGGCCCTGCTCTTCATCGAGGCCGCCGTCACCTTCTACCAGTCCTACTGGACGAGCTGGCTGGGGCAGAGCGTCACCTTCGACCTGCGCAACGCGCTGTACACGCGGATCATGGGCTTCCGCATGCGCTATTTCGACCGCACGCCCATCGGCACGCTGGTGACGCGCGTGGTGAGCGACATCGAGACCATCGACGACATCTTCTCCCAGGGGCTGCTCATGATCATGGGCGACATCCTGAAGCTGGTGGTGGTGGTGGTGGTGATGTTCGTGGTGAACTGGAAGCTGGCGCTCTTCTGCATGGTGCCGATCCCCATCCTGCTGTGGAGCACCAACGTGTTCAAGAACAGCATCCAGAAAAGCTTCCAGGATGTGCGCACCCAGGTGGCGCGGCTGAACGCCTTCGTGCAGGAGCACATCCAGGGCATGAGCGTGGTGCAGCTCTTCGGGCGTGAGGAGCAGGAATACCGGAAGTTCCAAGCCATCAACAAGGAGCACCGCTCCGCGAACATCCGCTCGGTGCTGGCCTACAGCATCTTCTTTCCCGTGGTGGAGGTGCTCAGTGCCATCAGCCTGGCGGCCCTCATCTACTGGGGCATGGGCGACGTGCTCGAGGGCACGGCCACCTTCGGCGAGCTGGTGGCCTACATCCAGTACATCAACATGCTCTTCCGTCCCATCCGGCAGCTGGCCGACCGCTTCAACGTGCTGCAGATGGGCATGGTGGGCAGCGAGCGCGTCTTCAAGGTGTTGGACACCGACAGTGCCATCCCCGACGGCGGCACCCGGGGCACCGACCAGGTGCGCGGCGATGTGCGCTTCGATGGGGTCTCCTTCGCGTACGACGATGAACGCTTCGTGCTGGAGGACATCAGTTTCGAGGCGAAGGCGGGGGAGATGGTGGCCTTGGTGGGCGCCACGGGCAGCGGCAAGAGCAGCATCGTGAACGTGCTGAGCCGCGCGTACGAGTTCCAGAAGGGCCGGGTGCTGCTCGATGGGATCGACATCCGGGAGTACGAGCTTTCGCAGCTGCGGCGCAGCATCGCGGTGGTGCTCCAGGACGTCTTCCTGTTCAGCGACACCATCCACAACAATGTGACGCTGAACGCCCCCGCGATCAGCCGCGAGGAGGTGGTGGAGGCCGCCAAGGCCGTGGGCGCGCACGACTTCATCCACCGGCTGCCCAACGGGTACGACACCGACGTGAAGGAGCGCGGTGCCATGCTGAGCGTCGGCCAGCGCCAGCTGCTGGCCTTCCTGCGGGCCTACGTGCACCGGCCGCGCATCCTTGTGCTGGACGAGGCCACGAGCAGCGTGGACAGCGTGAGCGAGCAGCTTATCCAGGAGGCCACCGCCCGCATCACCAAGGGCCGCACCAGCATCGTGATCGCGCACCGGTTGAGCACCGTGCAGGACGCCGACCGCATCCTGGTCATCGACCAGGGACGGATCATCGAGCAGGGCAGCCACCAGGAGCTATTGGGGCAGGGTGGCGCCTACAAGCGCCTGTTCGACCTCCAGTTCCGGTAGGGGCGCGGCCCCCACATGCGCCCGCACGGGCCTGGTCCGTGCCGCCTCCCGAACTTCCACGTTCGTACCTTTCGGCTCAAAGGTCTAACCACCTGGACGTCAACTTTGAACAGGAGGCAACGCGGGGCCGCTGCCGTGCGTCTCTCCACCGAACTCGAACGATGACCATGAGCCGCTGGACCCTTCTCCTTTCAGCCTGCAGCCTGGGCCTCTTGGTACAGGCACATGACACCCATGGCCCGGCCACGAAGCAGGTGGGTGCCAACCCCGATGATCGCATCCGGTACATCCTGAACAAGGGCCAGTGGGACGACCGCGTGCTGTACAAGTCGGAGGCAGCGGGGCTCGCCGTGTTCCTGGAGCGCGGCGGACTGATGTGGAGCAAGCTCCAGGACGATGCCAGCGAGCGCATGCACGATGCCATGCACATGGCCGAGGTCGAGCGCGATGCCGTGCGGGTGAAGGGCCATGCCTGGCGGATGCGCTTCGATGGGGCCGATCCCGCCGCGACCGTGACCGCAGCCGACCGGGCCACCGCGTACCACAACTATTTCATCGGCAACGACCAGCGCAATTGGGCCGGCCAAGTGCCCTTGTTCGGCGAGGTGCGCTATCACGACCTGTGGGACGGTGTCGACCTCCGGATGTACTCCCAAGGGATCCAGTACAAGTACGACCTGGAGCTGCGCTCGGGCGCCGATGCAGCCCGCGTGGGTTTTCGCTACGAGGGCCTGGAGGGTCTGGAGCTGGACCGCGAGGGTGACCTGGTGCTGCGCACGAGCGTGGGGGAGGTGACCGAGGTGCATCCGGTGGCCTGGTACGGCGATGGCGACAAGGCCCCGGTGGAATGCCGCTTCACGTTGGTGGACGGCCGCGTGGGCTTCGCCCTGGGGGCGGGCACCGACCCGGGCCGTCCTGTGGTGATCGACCCCCTGCTGATGGCCAGCACGCTGAGCGGAACGGTGGGCACCCAGAACTACGGTCACAGTGCCACTTACGATGATGCGGGCAACATCTACACCGGTGCCCGGTGCTTCGGCCAGGGCTATCCGGCCACGCCGGGCGCCTTCGACCTCACCTACGGTGGCAGCGTGGACATCAGCATCAGCAAGCTGAACCCTGATGGCAGCGCCCTCATCTACGCCACCTACATCGGCGGGGCAGGGGCGGACTATCCGCATTCGATGGTCGTGAACGCCAACCAGGAGCTGTATGTCTACGGCACCTCGCAGTCGAACAACTACCCCACCTCCACCGGGTGCTTCGACGCCACCTTCGGCGGCGGCACCGGCTTCGACATCGTGGTGACGCACCTGAACGCGGCCGGCTCGGCGCTGGTGGGCAGCACCTACGTGGGCACCTCCGGCAACGACGGCAACAACACCTTCACCTTCAACTACGGCGATGGCTTCCGCGGGGAGATCATCGTGGACGCGGCCAACAACGCCTACATCGCCAGCTGCAGCGAATCGGCCGGCTTTCCCACCACGGCGGGTGCCGTGCAGACCGCCTTCGGCGGCGGGCAGGACGCGGTGGCCTTCTGCATGAGCCCTGACATGAGCACCATGGTTTGGGGCACCTACCTGGGCGGATCGGGCAACGAGATGGCCTTCGGCATCAAGCTGGACGGCGCGGGCGGCGTGTTCGTGGGCGGCTCCACCAGCACCGCCACCTTCCCCACGACCCCCGGCGTGTACCAGCCCACCTACCAGGGCGGTACGGCCGATGCGGTGATCGTGCATCTCACCAACAACGCCACCACGCTGGCCGGCTCCACCTTCGTGGGCACCACCGGCGCGGAGCATGCCTTCTTCCTGCAGGTGGACGTGGACGGCGACGTGTACATCTACGGACAGAGCGATGCCGGCACCTTCACCATCCAGCCTCCCGGCACCTACGGCGATCCCGGCGCCGACATCTTCATCGCCAAGTTCGACCCCGCGCTCACCGCGCCCATCTTCACCACCACCGTGGGTAACTCGGGCGGCTTCGGCAACAGCTGCGTTCCCGTTGCCTTCCTGGTGGATGTGTGCAAGCACATCTACATCAGCGGCTATTCCTCCAGCGGTTTCGCCACCACC
>JBIJCH010000060.1:0-8966 GCA_044344815.1 Flavobacteriales bacterium
GTTGGCCGCCATACGCTCCATGCAGCAACAACTGGCACGCGTGGCGGTGGATGCCGTCCACCAACAGGTGGGCTTTGGAAGCGTGGTGACCACCGAACAAGGGCACTACTTCATCGCCATCGGCCTGGGGGCCATCGAGCTGGCCGGTGAGCGGTGCTTCGCCATCTCGTCAGCCTCGCCCATCGGTGAGGTACTGATGGGCAGGCGCCCGGGGGATGCGATCACCTTCAACGGAAAACGCATGACGATCGCATCGGTCCGTTGAGCGATCAGGGAAGCCTCGTCCCCACCGACCCCCACCATGGCTGGACCTCGTACTTCAGCCGGCCGGCCTTCACCAGAGGATCCTGCCGCAGATAGCCCTCCACCTCCTCGCGGGTGTCGCAATCATACAGCAGCAGGCCGCGCCAACCGGCCTCGTTCCTGTCGAAGGGCCCGGCCATGACGATCAGGCCGCGCGCCGCCTGGTCGTCCTGGTGCGCGAGGTGCTCCTTCTGCAGGGTGGCCGCCGTGAGGCTGTCGAGCGCCGGGCCTTCGCCCTTGGTGTACAGCACGAACCAATACTTCTTCATATGGTAGGTGCTGTCACCGATGGTGACATCGAAGGTGCGCTGAGCGCGCAGAGCGGTGACGCACAGGCCGAAGGCAAGCAGCAGCAGGGTCCTCATTCCGTTGGGGGTTGCCCACCACGGGCGCGGCGGAGCACCTCGGTGATGAAGGGTGTCTTGGAAAGGGTGTACGCCGCGCGGTCGACCGGGTGGGCGGCGGCGAGGCCCTGCTTGAGCGCCTCGTACCGCTGCGCCGCATCGGGATGGGTGCGCAGGTGGTCGCGGAACACCAGGCGATCGACCGATGCCTGGTCGGGCTCCACCATGTGTACGTGGAAGATGCGCTGCCCGCGTTCGTTGCGCTTGATGAACCACGCATAGAACGGCGCCTGCTCGCCCATGGATGGTCGCCAGATGAACTCGTAGGCCAGGTCCTGCATGATGGGCACCACCTCACGCCGCACGCGGTCGAGGCTGGTCACCTCCACCTGCACATCGATGATCGGCTTGGCGCTGAGTCCGGGTACGGCGGTGCTGCCGATGTGCGCGATGCGCTTCACCAGGTCGAGGGGCAGCGTACGCAGCAGGCGCCCCTCCTCCTTGGCATAGCGCACCGGCCACTGGTCATCGTAGGGCACGATGGCGATGGGCTCGCGGGTGAGCTCCGCGATGCGCGCCACAGGGATGTCCGCCTGCTCGCTCATCCACCGCTGTAAACGTTGAACCGCTGGTCGCGGAGGAAGCCGATGAGGGTGAGCCCGTTGGCGCGGGCCAGGTCCACGGCGAGGGAGCTGGGCGCGCCCACCGCGGCCATGAGCGGGATGCCGGCCACCACGCACTTTTGCACCAGCTCGAAGCCGGCCCGGCCGCTGACGAGCAGTATGGTCTTGTCTGTGGACAGCTGTGCGTTGAGCGCGGCGCCGATCACCTTGTCCACCGCATTATGACGGCCCACATCCTCGCGCAGCAGGAGCAACTGCCCTTCGCCGTCGAAGAGGGCCGCGGCGTGGATGCCACCGGTGTGCCTGAAGACGGTCTGGGCGGCACGCATGCGGTCGGGCAGGGCTGTGATCACCTCGGGATCCACCGGGCCCCAAGGCCGCACGGGCCGTCGGCACTGCGCATGCACCGCTTCGATACTGCTCTTGCCGCACACCCCGCAGCTGCTGGTGGTGTAGAAGTTGCGCTGCCAGCGGACAGGGTCCACCTGCACATCGGCCCGCAGCTCCGCGCGCACCACGTTGCCGCGCTCCTCCTGCTTCACGTTCTCACAAGGGGCCACGCGGACCACCTCCTCCGCGGAGGCGACGAGCCCTTCGGTGAAGAGGAAGCCCAACGCGAGCTCCTCATCGTGCCCCGGGGTGCGCATGGTCACGCTCAGGCGCACCTCGCCACGGTCATCCACCGGACCGTGGCCCAGACGGATCTCCAGCGGTTCCTCGCTCACGAGGATGTCCTCCGCCTGACCGGCAGCGCCGGCTTCGTGACGGGTGATGGTGACAGGGGCGACCGGAGCGCGCATGGTAGCGCCCGCAAAATACCGCTAACCCTTCGCCTTGCGGAAGCACCCGTCCACATGGTCATCCACCATGCCGATGGCCTGCATGTACGCGTACACGATGGTGGTGCCCACGAAGCTGAAGCCCGCCTTCTTCAGGTCCTTGCTCACCGCATCGCTCAGGGGTGTGCTGGCCGGCAGCTCCCGCTGGTCCTTCCGCGGGTTGATGATGGTCCTGTGGTCCACATGCTTCCAGAGAAAGTCATCGAACGCGCCCTTGCCGCCCTCCATGATCCGCAGCCAGGCCTGGGCGTTCTTGATGGCGCTCTCCACCTTGGCGCGGTTGCGGATGATGCCCTCGTCGGCGAGCAGGCGGGCGATGTCCTTCTTCCCATACCGCGCGATCTTCTCCACGTTCCAATCGTCGAAGGCGCGGCGGTAGCCCTCACTGCGGTGGAGAATGGTCTTCCAGCTGAGGCCGGCCTGGGCCCCGTCGAGCACCAGCTTGGCGTACAGCTTGCGGTCGTCGTGCTCGGGGGTGCCCCATACGGTATCGTGGTATTCGATCATGCGTTCGTCCTCGCCGGGCCACGTGCACCGCAGAATGTGCTTCTTCGCCATGTCGGGTATCTCGTCCGGGTATGCTGCTCAAGGTAACTTGCGCACGTGTCCACCCCGCTCACCGACCGTCATCAGCGCGTGCACCGCAGCCTGCGGATCAGCATCGTGGACAAGTGCGACCTGCGCTGCTCCTATTGCATGCCCGAGGACCAGCACTTCCTGAAGCGGGAGGAGCTGATGACCCGGGAGGAGATCGTCACCATCGCCCGGCTGTTCGTGGAGCGGTACGGCATCACCAAGGTCCGGCTCACGGGGGGCGAGCCGCTCCTTCGACCGGATGTGGTCGACATCGTGCGCGACATGGTCGGGCTCCGCGTGTCGCTGGGGCTCACCACGAACGCCATGAACCTGCACAAGCACCTGGACGGGCTGGTGGCTGCAGGCCTGCGCACCCTGAACGTCAGTCTGGACACATTCGATGCCGAACGTTTCCGCACGATCGCGCGGCGCGATGGCTACCGCACCGTGTGGAACAACGTCCGCAGCGCCCACGAAAAGGGCATGCGCATCAAGCTGAACATGGTGGTGATGCGCGGGGTGAACGACGACGAGATCCTGCGTTTCGTGGAGCTCACGCAGCACAACGACATCCACGTGCGCTTCATCGAGTTCATGCCCTTCGCCGGCAACCACTGGGGTCGCGAACGCGTGTACACCTACGCCGAGATGCTGGGCCACATCGGCAGCGTGCACAGCTTCGAGAAACTGAACGACGATCCGCACAGCACCGCCAAGGCCTACCGCGTACCGGGCTGGCAGGGCACCTTCGCGGTGATCAGCACGGTGACCGAGCCGTTCTGCACCACCTGCGACCGCCTGCGCCTGACCGCTGAGGGCAGGATGCGCAACTGCCTCTTCGCCCGCGAGGAGACCGACCTGCTCTCGGCCCTGCGCCGCGGCGAGGACATCGCGTCCTTGATCGAGGCGAACGTGGTGGCGAAGCACGCCATGCTCGGCGGACTGCCGCCCTTCAAGCCGGAGAAGCAGGAGGAGGTGCTGCACGACCTGAGCGCACGGCCGATGGTGGCGATCGGGGGTTAGGTCCGCAGCGTGGCCTGAATGCCATCGCGATAGCTGGTGGCCTTCAATCCGAGGACCCGTTCGACCTTACCGCTGTCGAAGCGGTAGTCGTGCTCGAACTGGTACAGCATCTCCATGCTCTCGCGTAGCACCGGCACGAACAGCCCCATGAGCCCGAGCATCCACCGGGGCGCCACCTGCAGCTTGAACGGCACCCCCGCCAGATCGCAGGCCAGGCGCACGAACTCCTCACTGGTGATCGGCTCATGGCTGGTGAGCGCATGCCAGACCTGGCCGTAGGCGCCCGGTGTGTTGCCCAATACCGCCAAGCTCTTCGCGGCGTCCGGCGTGTAGGTGAAGCTGTGCACGGCCCTGGGATCGCCCATCCACTGTGGCGCCTTGCCGGCCTTCAGGCGCTCGAACACGGACACATGCGTGAAGCTCAGCGCGGCACCGGGACCGTAGAAGTCGGCGGCCCGCACGATCATGGCCTGCAGTGCCCCGCGTTTCACCTCGTCCATCAGCGCGGTGGCGATGCGCGCACGGACCTCGCCTTTTCGGCTGCAGGGGTTGTAGGGCGTGTCCTCGGTCATCACGCCTTTCACGCTTCCATAGGCGTAAACGTTGTCGAAGAAGACCAGCTTGGCGCCGTGGCGCTTGCAGGCATCGATGGTGTTGTGCATCACCTTCGGCCATTGCTCGGCCCATACGGCGGCATCGTACTTCAGCCCCGCCACCAGGTAGGCCACCTCGCTGCCCTTCACGGCCTCGCTCACCGCCTTCGGGTCAAGCAGGTCGGCCGCGAACAGCTCGTCGCTCACGTTCACCCGCTCCGGGTGGCGGCTCACTTGCCGGACCTTGTCTGTGTACTGCGGAAGGAGCTTCGAGAGCTCGTTGCCGATGACGCCGTTGGCGCCGAGGATGGTCTGCATGGCCGGTATGTGATCGCCCCGAAACTAGACCGCTGCTGCTCCAGTGAGCTTGACCTTCGTCAACAGTCCATCACGTCTCCTCCTGATAGAAGATCTTGTAGTACTTCCGCCCCTTCTCGTCCACGCCGTGCTCGATCAGGCTGCGATCGCCGTGGATGTAGATGTGGAAGTTCCTGTCCAGCTTCAGCACGCTCTTGAACACGCGGGCCTGCTTGCGGACGGCCGGCGCGCTGATGTCGAAGATGTCGTTGAACTGCACGCCGCGCTCGTTCTTGAACTGCTGGCCGTACCTGTCGAACGACTCGATCACCGACTCCTCCTGGAACACCTCCTGCGCGAATGCCTCCTTGTTGAACTCCGTGTTCGCCTTGAAGTACTGCACCGACCGGTTCAGCAGGTCGATCTGGTCGGCGCGCTCCACGGGCTTGTCCTGTGGCAGCTGCTCGGTGATGAAGTTGCGCGTCATCTCCAGCACGTTGCGGGTGCTGTTCACGTGGTCCTGCCGGGGCTGCTGGCCGATGAAGTCCTTCTGCCAGTACTCGGTGTAGGGCCCATCGTCGAGGATGAGCAAGGTGGGCCCGCCGAGGGTGAAGACCACGAGCACGGCCTTGTTGGGCTTGCTGTTGCCCAGGCCGCGGCACAGCTGCATGCCGATGGTGCCGTCGGCCGCGCGGCTCTCGAGGAAGACCTCCTTGTCGTCGAACTTGTAGATGCCCACGGCCTGGAACAGCTCACCGCTGAGCTCCACGCCGCTGAAGCGGGCCACGAACAGGTCGCCCGAGCGGATGCCGTGGTGGCGCGACACGTCGAAGAGGTGCCTCGCGATCGAGCGGGAGCATCCGACGAGGTCCTTGCCGGCCTGCACCTCGGCGCAGAGGCCGTGCAGCACGTTATACTCCAGGCCCACCGGATGGGTGAACTCGGCCGTCTCCGCCACGGTGGTGAACGGCTTCAGGAAGAGCTTGCGCAGGAAGGCCTGCTCCTCGTCGCCCCGCAGCACGGCGGTGTAGTCACTGAACACGCACTCGGCCAGGTCGGTGCCGAGGCGATGGATGGCGAACTCCTCCACGAAGGCGGCCTTGGTGCTGATCATGGGGCGGCGAAAGTACCGTGCCGGAGGCAGTTACATGCCGTGCCTGTAGGCGTGCTCCTGCACCTTGATCACGTGCAGCACGAAAGGGAACAACGCATCCATCGTCTCCTGCGCCCCGCGCGTGGAACCGGGCAGCGTGATCACCAGCGTGCGACCGATCATGCCGGCGATGCCGCGGGACATGATGGCAAGGGGCATGCGCTCCTGGCCGTAACTGCGGGCCGCCTCCATGATGCCGGGCACCGCGCGGTCCAGGATGGGCGCGATGGCCTCGGGCGTGCGGTCGCGTGGGGACAGACCGGTGCCCCCCGTGGTGAGGATCAGGTCGAGGCCTTCAGTGGCCCAGGCCTTCACCTTGGTGGCGATGTCCGCCGGCTCATCCGCCACCACGGCCTGCACCGGAACCTCCACGCCGAGCTTCTCCAGCCGTTCGCGGATGGCCGCACCGGCCTTGTCCTCGGCCTTGCCGGCCGCGACCTTGTCGCTGATCACCAGCACTGCGGCGCGCGGCGCGCGATCGAAGCTGTCCTTCCAGTCGCTCTTGCCGCCCTTCTTCTCCACCAGGCGGATCGCGCGGATCTCGATGCCCTTGTCGATGGGCTTCAACATGTCGTAGATGGTGAGCGCCGCCACGCTGGCTCCGTGCATGGCCTCCACCTCCACGCCGGTGCGGTAGATCGTGCGCACCCGCATCCGCACCACGATGGCGTCGTCGTTCACGGCGAAGGTGCATTCGGCATGCTCCACCGGCAGCGGGTGGCAGTCGGGGATCAGCTCGTGCGTGCGCTTCACCCCGAACAACGCGGCCACGCGCGCGCTCTCCAGCACATCGCCCTTGGGCACGCGCTTCCCGCGCACCGCGGCGATGGTCTCCGGCAGGCTCACGTGCACCGTGGCCTCGGCGATGGCTTCGCGCAGCGAAGTGGACTTGTGCGTGATGTCGATCATGAGAGCTGCATGAGCACTGGCCACAGAGGCGCAGAGACGAAGAGCATGAGCAGGTACACCTCAGCGCCTTCGGGTCTCAGCGGCTTCTTCATTGGCTAGGAATTACGTTTCCAGACATGTCCTCCTTCCGCGAAGATCTCCTTCCCGAAGATCGGCAGGCGCTTCTTCACCTCATCGGTCACGTAGGCCACGGCCTCGCGGGCCTGCTGGCGGTGGGGTGCGCTGGCGAAGACCATGAAGCACAGCTGCCCCGCCGGGATCACGCCCAGGCTGTGGTGCACGTGCAGGCAGGTCATCGCCGGCCATTTCGCGAAGGCCTCCTCGCGGATCTCCGTCATCTGCTCGTTGGCCATGTCCACATAGGCGGTGTATTCGATGGCCGTTACCGTGTTGTCCCCCTCAGCCTGCCGAAGGGCACCCCGACCGTCATGGTCCGACGGGCTCACCACGACATCCGCGCGCACCTGGCCCAGGAAGATCTCGTGCGCACCGATGTCGTGGCGCGTGGCGTGCTTGGCGATGCTCTCCGCGATGAAGGATGCCGGGATCGCACCTTCAACGAAGATGTCGCGCTTGCGGTGGGGCTTCGCTTCGCTCATGATCCGGCCCATTGAACCACGGATGGACGCGGATGAACACGGATATCCCATGCCCCATGAATGTACTTCGCCTTCATCCTATCCGTGTTCATCCGTGTTCATCCGTGGTTCGTTCCTCCTCCTTCATCCTCCGGCGAACGGCGGAAGCACCGCGATCTCTTCCTTACCCGTGAGCTTCACATCCCCCCGGGTGATCCGCCGGTCCACGGCAATGGCGTAGCTCATCCGTTCGAGCCCGGCGATACGCTGTTCCAGCTCCAGTCTCAGGTGCGCGAGGGACGAGGCCTCCACAGAGAGCTCCGTGGCACCGGCCTTCTCCGCGATCATTCCGAAGAGCAGCACGTTCATGAGTTTCATCCGCCGAAACCTCGGCGGCGGAGGATCAAAGATCGTCAGGGCTGTTCACGTTGCGGAAGATGTCGGCGGGCCAGCCGTCCTCTCCGGGCACGATATCGAGGTAGGTGGTGTTCACCGCGGCCAGCGCCTCGCTCATCCGCAGCACACCCTTCTGCAGCAGCTCGGTGAACGGCGCGATGCACTGGCGGTGGTAGGCCGCCACGAGCGGTTCCACGAAGTCACCATGGCGCGGCACAAGGGCCTCCCCGTCCATCGGAAAATGGTACTTGAGCTTCTCCAGCAACTTGGCGTTCACGCCGGGGACGTCGCAGGCCATCACCAGCAGGTGCTCGTAGCGGGCATGGCCCATGGCGGTGACGATGCCGCCCAGCGGACCCAGGTCCTCCAGGTCGTCGGGCACCACGTCGGCATCGAAGCGGCGGTACTTGCGCGGGTCGCCGATCACCAGCAGCTCCTTCACCTGGGGGCGCAGCACATCGATCGCGTGCTGCAGCATGGGCTTGCCGTCCACCTCCACCAGGGCCTTGTCGCGGCCCATGCGGGTGCTCTTTCCACCGGCAAGCACAATGCCGCTCCAGGCGAAGCGGCTCATCGGGGCAGGTGGTGGACCTCCACCGGGTCGTCGGCGTTCACGGTGCGCATAGCGGCGGGAAAGTACACCAGCACCTCGGCGTCCACCAAGCTCCGCAACATATGCGAGCCCTCGTCGGCCAGCAGGATCACGCGGCCGTTGTGCACACGCCCGGCCCGGTACTCCGCGCGAGCGCCCTTCAACAGCACGTCATGCGCGATGGGCAGATGGTCGATCAGAAGGCCGGGATCGGCCGCCCGCTGCATCCTATGCAGGTAAGGAAGGACGTACATCCAGAAAAGGATCATCACCGCGCGCGGGTTGCCGGGCAGGCCGAACACCGGGGTGCCGTTCAACGCGGCGAAGAGCATGGGCTTGCCGGGTTTCTGCGCCACCCCGTGGAAATGGACCGTGGCGCCGAGGGCATCGAGCACCGGGCGCACATGGTCGTGGTCGCCCACGGAAACACCACCGGTGGTGATGACCAGGTCGTGCTCCAGCGCGGCCGCGGTCAACATCCGCGACAGCGCCTCGCGGTCGTCGCGGCAACGCCATACCGCACAATGCAGGCCCTCCCGTTGCAGGGCGGCCTGCAGCATCACGTCGTTGCTGCTGAAGATCGTCCCTTCGGCCGGGGCGCCCGGGTCCGCGAACTCATCCCCGGTCACCACCACCACGACCGAAGGCCTGTTCGAGACGACAACGTCCCGGACACCGACCGATGCCAGCAGACCGATGGCCTCCGCGGTCAGCTGTTGGCCGACCAGGAGCACATCCTC
>JBIJCH010000144.1:0-5846 GCA_044344815.1 Flavobacteriales bacterium
TAAGCCCGCGGCACGCTACTGGAGCGTGAGCCAGATGGACAACTTCAACCACTGCCAGTGCGCGCTATGCCACCGCACCGACAGTATCGAAGGTTCGCCCAGCGGCACTATCCTGCGCTTCGCTAACGCGGTGGCCGATAGCTTCCCCGACAAGGTGATCAGCACGCTCGCCTACCAGTACAGCCGCACGGCACCGAAGGTGACGAAGCCGCGACCGAACGTGAACATCATGCTCTGCAGCATCGAGGAGGACCGCAGCCGGCCCATCCGCCGTACGGCGGATCAACCCGGGTCCTTCACCGCCGACTTGCGCGCGTGGTCAGCGCTCACCCACAACATCATCGTGTGGGACTACGTGATCAACTTCTCGCACCTGGTGATGCCCTTCCCCAACTGGAAGGTGCTCGCGCCCAACCTGCAGCTCTTCCGCGACAATGGCGTGCCGATGATGTTCGAACAGGGGCTGTCGTCGCCCGGCGGGGAGATGCCGGAGTTCCGCACCTACCTGCTCGCCAAACTGCTCTGGAACCCTGATCTCAACGTGGACTCGCTGCGCACGCACTTCATGAACGCGTTCCATGGCGACGCCGGCGTGTACATCGACCAGTACACACGTCTGCTGGAAGCGGAGCTCGACAAGTCCCGCAAGTCGCTCACGCTCTACGAGCATCCGCAAGCACACAAGAACGGCTACCTGAGCCCGGCGAACCTGGCGCGCTACAAGATGCTCTTCAACAGCGCCGAGGCCGCGGTGATGGACGAGGACACCATCTACCAGTGGCGCGTGGAGGATGCGCGGCTGGGGATCATGTACGCGGAGCTGGAGATCGCCCGGGCCATGCCGCATGCCCCGAACGGGCTCTTCGAGAAGGACAGCACCGGACAATGGCGCGCGAAGCCGTACTACGTGGAGCTGCTGGACACCTTCGTGGCCCGCGCGAAGAAGCACGGGCACCGGCTGCTTCACGAGACGCGGCTCACGCCCGATGAGTACTTCACCCAGTTCAGCGATCACCTGCAGCACGGCGCGGTGAACCACCTCGCGGTCGGCAAGTCCATCACCTTCGTGGAGCCGGCCGATGCACGCTACACCGCCGGACGGCCCGACGCCCTGGTCGATGGTTTCCGCGCCAGCAACAACTACCAGTACGGTTGGCAAGGTTGGTACGGCAAGGACATGGTGGCCACGATCGATCTGGGGGAGGAAACGCTGATCCGATCAGTGAGTGCGACCTTTCTGCAGGACCAACAGAGCTGGATCTTCTACCCCGATTCGATCGTGGTCGAAGGTTCCATGGAAGGGTCGAAGTACTACGCCATCGCGACTTACGAGTTCGTCGATGCGAAGCAGAAGCGCCCCTTGGAAACGCGAGCAGCCAATGCCACGCTCTGGGACCTGCGCAGCGCCCGCTACATCCGCGTCACCGCCAGGAACCTCGGCGACCTGCCCGCGTGGCACGGCAGCAAGGGCAAGTGCTGGTTGTTCTGTGATGAGATCGTGGTGAGGTGAAAGGCAAGTAACCACAGAGGCCACAGAGCACACAGAGAATACACAACGTTGAACGCAGCTCGGATCCCTCTGTGTTCTCTGTGGCCTCTGTGGTTGACCTCAGTATCCCCCCTCCCCCCGGTACAAACTCACCGGCCCATCCAGCTTCACCTTCAGCACGGTCATCCACGGGTCCGAGGCCTCCTGCGGCACATCGATGAAGACCAGGCCCGGCACCTTGCTCCAGCTGATCTTGCCTACGACGCGATGCTTCAGCAGTGTAGACGGACCGACCACTTCCGCAGAAACGATCTTGTTGTCCAGCCCCTTGATCTCCACGCTGCCGCTCATGCCGTTCGCAAGGAAGAGGTAAAGCGTGGTGCTGTCGGTTGAAAGCGTGCTCGGCCCGAAGAAGTGTCCGTTCGGTAAGCCGGCGCGCGTGCCGTAGATCGCCTCGGCATGCTTCTTCGTCCACATGCCCAGGTCTTCGAGTCTGGACACCTGACCCGGCGTGAAGGTGCCGTCCTCCCTGGGCCCCACGCCCAGCAGCAGGTTGCCGCCGTGGCCGACCACATCGGCGAAGATGTGGATCAGGTCGTGCGTGCTCTTGTAGTTGCTGTCCTGCGGCTGCCAGCCCCACTGCTCGCCGAGCGTCATGCACAGTTCCCACGCGGAGGCCTTCGGTGTTTCCACGGGGATGTTCTGCTCCGGCGTGGCGTAATCACCATGGCCCTGCAGGCGGCCGTTGATGATGGCCCGGGGGTTCCTCTCCAGGATCATCGCGCGCACCTTGGCCGCCTCCCACTCCTCGGCGCTGTGCTCCCAATCGCCGTCGAACCACCACAGGTCGGGCTTCAGCTGCGTGGCGATCTCGGTGATCTGGCCTTGGAAGTAGTCACGGAAGCGTTGCCAGCGGCGGACATCCTGCTTGATCTCATAGCGCGCGCTGTCCTTGGTGAATGCGGGATAGGCGTGGTCGGTCCAGTCGATGAGCGAGTAATAGGCACCACACTTCAGGTCCCGCCGGCGCAATTCGGCGAAGAGGGGTGATACCACATCCTTCTGCGCGGGTGTTGCCGCTTCCACCGAGAGATGACCCGGCATCGACCACTTGTAGGTGCCCACGTTCGGGTAGGCGCGCGTGGCGTAGGTGGCCACCCCGTCGTGGTGCTTGGTGGTGATCACCGCGTACCTGGCCCCGCTACGCTGGATCAGGTCCGCCCACGCCGCGGGATCGTAGTTCTTCGCCGTGAAGCCTTCGAGCTGCTTCATGTAATCTGCGTAGGGCACCTTCTTGTTGTAGAAGGCCCAGCTCTCGTCGGTGCCGTTCACGCTGTAGATGCCCCAGTGGATGAAGATGCCCAGCCTGGCATCCTGGAACCAGCGAAGCTTTTGCGCCACGCTGTCAGCACCCGCCTGGGCGCCCACCGGGACCGAGGCCACGGCGAGCAGCACGCCAAGGAGAGCGTAGCGGACGCGGTCCATCACCGGGCCACCGCCTTCTTGAGGGACAACTGCCAGTTCCAGGCATCCCGCAGGGCCTCGCGGAGGTCGTGCCGGCAACGCCATCGCAGGATGCGGTCGCTCTTGGACACATCGGCCCAGGTGGCCTCGATATCGCCGGGGCGCCGAGGGCCGTAGATGTGCGGGACACGCACGCCCGTGACCTCCTCGAAGGTGTGGACCAGCTCCTGCACGCTCACACCGTGGCCGGTGCCCAGGTTGAAGGCCTCGCACGCCCCGCCGGAACAGCCCGACAGCCAGTCCAAGGCCAGCACATGCGCCCGCGCCAGGTCCACCACGTGGATGAAGTCACGGATACAGGTGCCGTCGGGGGTGTTGTAGTCGTTGCCGTGCACCACGAGCTCCTTGCGGAGGCCGGCGGCCACCTGGCATACGAAGGGCACCAGGTTGCCGGGCACCCCGATGGGCAGCTCGCCGATGCGCCCGCTCGGGTGGGCGCCCACCGGGTTGAAGTAGCGCAGCATGGCCACCCGCAGACCGCTGTCGGCCGCCACCGCATCGCGCAGCAGGTGCTCCCCCACCACCTTGGTGTAGCCGTAAGGTGAGGTGGAGTTGGCATCGGGCGCGCGCTCATCGACCGGCACCGTGGCCGGCTGGCCGTACACCGTGCACGAGCTGGAGAAGACCAGGTCGCGCACCCCCCGCCACTGCATCACCCGCAGCACGTTCAGCAGGGATCCGATGTTGTTCTCGTAGTACTTCAGCGGCTCCGCCACGCTCTCCCCCACCGCCTTGTACGCAGCGAAGTGGATCACGCCGTGCACCTCCCCCTCCACCTTGAACACCTCATGCAGGCGCTCCAGGTGCAGGCAGTCCACCGAATGGAAGGCGGGCACCCCGCCCAGCAGGTCGGCCAGGCCCTTGAGCACATCGCGGTGCGAGTTCCGCAGGTCGTCCACGATCACCGGGGTGTACCCCGCCTGCACGAGCTCCAGCACGGTGTGCGAGCCGATGAAGCCCGCCCCGCCCGTGACGATCACCTTCCGCATGCGCCGCAAGATAATCCCCGGCCCAACGCCATGCCGTGGCTGCCCGGCCACAGGTTCCGCGCCTGCTGCGCACCTTCGCGACGCCGTGCGAACGCCCCGCCCCAGCTCCCTCGCCATCGCCGTGGTGGTCGCAACCACCGCCCTGCTGGCCGTGCAATGGCTGTGGAAAGGCGCCGACGGGCAGGGCTGGAAGGAGATCGTGCGCAGCGATGCCAAGGGCTACTACGGCTACCTCACGGCCACATTCGTGCGCCACGACCTCGGCCACGAACCCTTCGTGCACGAGTTCATCCACGAGACCCCCCACGGCACGCTCAACAAGTACTTCTGCGGCTCGAGCCTGCTGATGCTGCCCTGGTGGAGCGCCGGGCACGCGCTGGCCCTGCTGGACGCCGATGCGCCGAAGGACGGGCACAGCCATTACGAATACAAGGCCGTGAGCGTGGGCGTGTGGGTGTACCTGCTGCTCGGCCTGCTGATGATGCGGGCCCTGCTGCAACGGCTGGGCGTGCGCGAGGCGGTGATCGCCTGGCTGATCGTGTCGCTCGGCCTGGGCACCACCCTGCTTCAGTACGCCAGCCAGCAGCCGGCGTGGACCCATGTGTTCTCCTTCTGCTGCGTGAGCGCCTTCCTGCTGCTTGTGCGGAAGCTCGGTGATGGGGAGGACCGGCGCTGGCTCATCCCGCTGGCCCTGGTCACCGCGCTCATCGGGCTCATCCGCCCGGTGAACGCCACGGTGCTGCTGGTCGTGCCGGTGGTGCTGGGCGACGGTACACTGCCCACCCTCCGCCGTGTGCTCGCCGCGCGCGGTACGCCGGTGGTGGCGGTCGTCGCCAGCCTCGCGGTGCTCTTCATCCAGCCGCTCTGGTGGCACGCGCAGACCGGCCATTGGATCGAGTGGGGCTACCGGGGCGAAGGCTTCCACTGGGGGCGCCCCGAGGTGTTCAAGGTGCTCTTCGGCTTCCGGCGCGGGCTCTTCCTGTGGACGCCGTTCTTCCTGGCCTGCGCGCTGGCCGCGGGGCTGCTGTGGCGGCGCGACCGGGTGCGCAGCCTGGGAGCGCTGGCGTACTGGGCGGTGAACGTGTACCTCATCAGCGCCTGGTGGATCTGGTACTACGGCAGCGGCTTCGGCAGCCGGGTGTTCATAGACCACTACCCCGTGCTGGTGCTGCCGCTGGCGCTGGTGCTGCAGGGCTGGAGCGGGCGGAAGTGGCTGTGGGCGCGGCTGTTCATGGCGGCCTGCATCGCGCTCCACCTGGTCCAGTTCACGCAGTACCACCTGCGCATCATCCACCACGAGAGCATGGACCGCCGCAAATACGCCGCCACCTTCCTGCGCTTCGGCAAGGCGTACGAGGATGCGCTGGGCGGCAACCACCAGGCACCGCCCTACAACCCCAACGGCATGCGCGTGGTGCTCGAGGAGCGCGACGAACTGGAGACCGACACGCGCTGGTGGCACGGTGGCACCGTGGAGGTGCGGCCCGAAGCGAAGAGCCCGCACCACGTCTGCGTGTTCACGCCCGCCACCGAGTTCGGCCGCACCTTCGAGGCCACCACGGCCGACCTGCCCACCGGCCAGTGGCTGTACCTCGAGGTTTCCATGGAGCGCTACGAGGCCAGGGCCCGCGCCAGCCACAGCGCGCAATGCGTCACCAGCATCGAGCGCGCCGACGGCTCCTTCGCGTTCTACGACCCCTTCCGCATGAACCCGATGCCAGGCCGGAAGGAAGGCGCGTGGGAGCACATCGAGTACCGGATCCCCGTTCCACCCTTGGAGCCCGGTGACAAGCTGAAGTTCTACCTCTGGAACCAGCACCGCGATGCCGCCTTCCTGCTGGACG
>JBIJCH010000363.1:0-2961 GCA_044344815.1 Flavobacteriales bacterium
ACGACCTGCACATGAAGGTCTTTGCGGTGAACCCTTACTGAACAGAAAGCCTTGACCTGCTTCCTGAGGTTATCCGCAGGTGACGCAGAACACGCAGATGAATGCCCGCCCCACGATGCTCCTTGACGATCGAAGGCCGCAGATACAACGCTCGCAGACGCTCGCTACCTCGTCAACCACGCACAACTGAGCACTGTCTTCGATCCACTGTGGGCTACGCCCACCGTAGCGCGCGAAGCGTGCGGAGGTGGGCCCAGCAGGATTTGAACCTGCGACCAAGGGATTATGAGTCCCCTGCTCTGACCGCTGAGCTATAGGCCCGGTCTGTCCGGCCTTGCACCGAACGGCGCCAAAAGTAGGCCGCGCGGTAGTTTCGCGGCCCGTGAACAGAACCTACGACACCCTGCTGCTCGACCTGGGCGGCGTGCTCATCGACGTGGACTACCACCGCACGGCGCGCGCCTTCCATGCGCTCGGCTTCGAGGACTTCGAGGCCCAGTTCAGCAAGGCGCGGCAAACGCCGCTGTTCGACCGCTTCGAAGTGGGCGCCATCAGCCCGGCGGAGTTCCGTGACGGTGTGCGCGCCCTTTTCCGCCCCGACCTCACCGACCGCGAGATAGACGCCTGCTGGAACGCGATGCTAGGCTTCATCCCGCCCGCCCGCATCGAGCTGGTGAAGGCCCTGGGGCAACGCTACCGCCTGCTGCTCCTCAGCAACACCAACGCCATCCATGTGCCGGCCTTCGAGGCCATCATCGCCCGCGAGAACGGCATCCCGGACTTCAAGGGCCTGTTCGAAGGGGCCTACTACAGCTGCGAGATCGGCCGTCGCAAGCCCCATGCGGAGGCCTTCCACTTCGCCCTCGCGCAGCATGGCGCCGCACCCGAACGCACCCTCTTCATCGACGACAGCATCCAGCACGTGGTGGGGGCCCGCAACGCCGGCCTCCACGCCGAGCACCTGGAGCTCGCGCACGAGGATGTGCTGGGGCTGGTGGCGCGGATGGGGCTGCTGGTTTGATCGGACCTACCCGTGCCTCCTCGACCGCTTCGCCTTCGGCAGGGGTAACGCCTCGCCGATCCGCAGCAGCATGCCCGCCAGCTTGCTTTCGCCGGTGATCAGGTGCTCCGGAACGAGGTAGTAGTCCTTGGAACCGGGATAGGCCGGAGCGCGCTCACAGCGACCGTCCAGCGCGGCGCTCTCGGGCATGATCTTCACGAAGAGCTGGTCGTCGCAGATGAAGGCCACCGGCTTGCCATCGGCATAGAGGGCGAACTCGCCGAACATGGCCTTCACGCTGAAGCGGTCGGGCAGGCCCAGCTGTTGCAGGATGAAGGCGGCGGTCTCCTTGCGGGTGGCCATCAGTGCATCTGCTGCGTGAGCTCCACCAGCACGCCATTGGCGTTCTTCGGGTGGATGAAGCAGACCAGCTTGTTGTCGGCGCCGCGCTTGGGCTCCTCGCTCAGCAGCTGGAATCCCTCGGCCTTCAACCGCGCCATCTCCGCCCGGATGTCGGCCACCTCGAAGGCCACATGGTGGATCCCTTCGCCCCGCTTCTCAATGGCCTTGGCGATGGGCCCATCGGGACGGGTGCTCTCCAGCAGCTCGATCTTGTTGGGCCCCACCTGGAAGAAGCTCGTGACCACGCCCTCGCTTTCCACGGCCTCGCGCTTGTAGGGCGCCACGCCCAGCAGCTTCGTGTAGGTCTCTTCGGCGGCCGCAAGGTCCTTCACGGCGATGCCCAGGTGTTCAATGCGGATCATGAGGCAAATATGGGCCGCAGAGACGCTCCCGAAGCCTCGGGAGACGCAGAGGGCTCAACGCAGCGGCGCTACGGATGCAACGAAAGGCGGAAGCGATGGGCAGGACCACGTTGCGCTCGCAGCGCCGTAGCGGTGAAAAAAGAAAGCCCCCCATTATCCGGGAGGCTTTCAAGCTCGTTCCGGTCGATCACTTCTTGATGAAGGTCTCGCCCATCTTGTTGTCGTAGTTGAGGTAGTAGAGGTCCTTCTTCAGGCCGGTGACATCGAGCGTGTTGGCATAGCCGCGCTTCACGATGTTGCCGTACTGGTCGTACACCTCGTACAGGGTGGGAGCGCTGAAGGTGATCACGTCCTTCACCTTCAGGGGGCCCCAGGTCACCACGGCCACGGAGGGGTCGGTGAAGGTGACGTTCTGGCCCATGCGCGACTTCTTGGTGAGGTCGGTCTGGCGCACGCGGAAGGTGTTCTCGCCGCTGTGGGGGGTCACCTTGAACTCGTAGCTGTGCTCGCCCGGGATGCCCGCGCCCATCACCTCGCCCGCCTTCACCCACTTGTTCCAGCGCTTCTGCTCAATGATGAAGGGGAGTTCACCGGTCTCGTTGGAGGTGGTCCATGTGAAGGTGCCGTCAGCGCCGATGGACTGCTTCACGACCTCGAAGGTGGAGCGCGGCTTCAACACTTCCGGATTGAGCACCACGGGCGTGCAGCCATCCTTGTGCTTGATCTTCACCACCACGGCATCGCCCAGCTTCAATCCGAAGTTGTTCATGTCCACCTCGAACGCGCTGCTGTTGATCTCATCCGTGGCCACCTGGTCGTTCACCGTGACCTCGAAGACACAGAAACCGACACCGGCTTCGGAGAAGGGGTTCTGGATGAAGATGTTCTTGCCCTGATAGTGTCCTTCCAGCACAACGGTGCCGGCCGACATGGGCAGGAAAGCGGCGCACGCCAGAATGGAGAGGATGGAACGCATGGCTGGTAATAGAGAACTGGAGGACAAGGGTAATGACTTTCCGAGGAAAATCCAACTCCGTTGATCCCTGCAGGGGCGGAGCGGGTTCCGTGGTCAATGTCCCTTGAACACCTTCACCCCCGCTTCCACCCGCAGCCCCAAGTGGTTCTCCAGGGGAGGGACCGGGCAACTGTAGCGTCCGCCGTAAGCACAGTAGGGGTTGTAGGCCTGGTTGAGGTCGA
>JBIJCH010000092.1:0-7361 GCA_044344815.1 Flavobacteriales bacterium
TCGTCGATGAAGCGGCTGGGCTCGGCTGCCGTGAGCTGCCCCCACTTGTACCTGCTCATCGCGTAGCTCAGCGTGGCCTTGGTCTTGGCGCGGGTGAGCGCCACGTAGAACAGGCGGCGCTCCTCCTCCAGGTCGGCGCGCGTGGTCACGCTCATCTGGTTGGGGAAGAGCTCCTCCTCCAGGCCCACGATGTGCACGTGTTCGAACTCCAGGCCCTTGGAGCTGTGGATGGTCATCAGGCTCACCCGGTCGTTGTCGTTCGGGTCGTCGCCCCCGGTCCCCGTGCCGGGGTCGGCGTCGGTGAGCAGCGCCACATCGATGAGGAAGTCGGGCAGCGTGCGCGGCACGTCGGAGCCTTCGTTGTTGTCGCTGAACTCCTTCATGCCGTTCAGCAGTTCTTGGATGTTCTCGTAGCGGCTCACGCCCTCGGGCGTCTTGTCGGCGAAGAGGTCGCTGAGCAGGCCGGTGGTGCGGGCGATGTACTCGCCGAGCGTGTGCGCGCTCTGGTCGGTGAGCATCGTCTGGAAGCTGCGGATCATCAGCACGAAATCGGCCAAGCGCTTGCGCGTGCCCTCGTTGAACCCGAGCTCCCCGAGGTGCTGGTTCATCACGTCCCACACGCTGATGCTGCGCTCGCCGGCGGCCACCATCAGCTTCTCCACGGTGGTCTGCCCGATGCCGCGCGCGGGGTAGTTGATGATGCGCTTCAGCGCCTCCTCGTCGTTGGGGTTGCAGGTGAGGCGGAAGTAGGCCAGCAGGTCCTTGATCTCCTTGCGCTGGTAGAAGCTGAGGCCGCCGTAGATGCGGTAGGGGATGTTGAGCTTGCGCAGCGCCTCCTCCATGCTGCGGCTCTGCGCGTTGGTGCGGTACAGGATGGCGAAGTCCTTGTTGGGCACCTGCCGCTGCATGCGGGTCTCGAAGATGCTGTGGGCCACGAAGGCGCCCTCCTCGTTGTCGCTCACCGCGCGGTGCACGAGGATCTTGTCGCCCTCGGCATTGGCGGTCCACACGGTCTTCTTGATCTGGTCCTTGTTCTTGTCGATGAGCGAGTTGGCCGCGCCCACGATCACCTTGGTGCTGCGGTAGTTCTGCTCGAGCTTGAAGAGCGCGTGGTCCGGATAGTCCTTCCGGAAGTTGAGGATGTTCTGGATGTTGGCGCCGCGGAAGGCGTAGATGCTCTGGCTGTCGTCGCCCACCACGGTAAGGTTCTCGTGGCGTGCGGCGAGGGTGCGCACGATGTTGTACTGTGCCAGGTTGGTGTCCTGGTACTCGTCCACCAGGATGTAGCGGAAGCGCTGCTGGTACTTCAGCATGGCGTCCGGATGGTCGCGGAAGAGGAGGTTGGTGTTGAAGAGCAGGTCGTCGAAGTCCATGGCGCCCGCGCGGAAGCAGCGCTCGGCGTAGGCCTTGTAGAGCTCGCCGAGCTTGGGGCGCAGCGCGGCGGCGTCGCTGGCCATGAGCTCGGCGTTGTTGAGGTACTCGAGCGGACCGATGAGGTTGTTCTTGGCGATGCTGATGCGGCCGTGCACCTGGTTGGGCTTGTACAGCTTGTCGTCGAGCTGCCACTCCTTCAGGATGGTCTTGATCAGCGAGCGGCTGTCGTCGGTGTCGTAGATGGTGAAGTCCTTCGGGTAGCCGAGCTTGTCGGCCTCGGCGCGCAGGATGCGGGCGAACACGCTGTGGAAGGTGCCCATCCACAGGTTGGCGGCCTCGCTGCGCCCGACCACGTGGGCGATGCGCTCCTTCATCTCACGCGCGGCCTTGTTGGTGAAGGTGAGCGCCAGCACCTGGAAGGCGTCCACGCCGCGGGCCATCATCAGGTGCGCGATGCGCGTGGTGAGCACCTTGGTCTTGCCGCTGCCCGCCCCGGCGATCACCATGGTGGGCCCGTCCGTATGCTCGACCGCTGCGCGCTGGGCCTCGTTCAGGCCGCTCAGGTAGTCCATCTGCTCGTTCCCCGCCGCTTCGTTCAGGCGGACCGCGAAGGTACTTCCAGCGCCCTGCGCCCCACGGATCGGCTTATGAACAGCAGAGGAACCACGGATGAACGCAGATGAACACGGATGGAATCACGGCCACAGGATCATCTGTGTCCTCTGCGCCTTCGCGGAGCCTTCGGCGAAGCGAGGTCCGTGTTCATCAGTGGTTGGAAAGGGGGGGCGGCGTTGCCGGAGCAATTGGAATTGTACCACAGATGGACACGGATCCACTCAGATGGATCTCCGACACAGCGGCAGCTGTGTTCATCTGCGTCCATCCGTGGTTGAGAACCAGGGGGTCAACGCCGCTCCGGCAGCGCCATCAACCGCGTCCAGCACCAGCGGAAGAGCGGGTGCAGCACGAAGGTGTACAGGACCACACCGCCCCACAGGGTGTACAGGAAGCAGCGCATGATCCACTCGTTCAGTTCAGCGACCGCGATCTCCAGCTCGTCCATGCGCGGACCCATGAAGCCCTGCTCGCGCAGCATGCTCACCTGCCATTCCAGGGCCTGGTAGCCGAAGATGTCGAAGCGATCGTGGAGCATGAACAGGGTGAACACCGCGAAGAAGGGCGCGGCGGCGTTGGCCAGCACGGCCATCACCGCGGGACGCGTGCGGTAGGCCTTGAGCCAGGGGATGCGCACGGTGAGCAGCAGCAGCGCCGCCACGATCAGGTAGGCGGCCCACAGCATGATCAGGTCCTCGTCCATGCCGAAGAGGTCCTCGGTGAGCAGCGAGAAGATCAGCACCAGGATCGGCAGTACGGCCCCCGTGACCACCGCGATCAGGAAGGGCTGCCAGTACAGGTTCTTGAAGATGGAGAGCAGCAGGGCGATGCAGAAGGTGGTGAGCACCATGCCGAAGAGGATCGCCTCCCATTCCAGGAAGTCGTAGTCCCAGGCCTTGGCCTCGGCGATGTCGTCGATGGGCCGCTCGGCCCGCCCGATGTTGGTGGTGCTGGCCTCGCGCTTGCGGAACTCGTCGAGCACCATCTTGGCCGGCAGCAGGCGCACCGCCGGCTGGTAACTGTGGGCGATCACCAACGCCTCGTTGATGGCGGCCGTGTCCGGCAGCTGCCCGCGCGCGAAGCGCTCCAGGTAACGGATCTCCAGCACGCTGTCGGTCGTGAAGTCCTTGCCCGGCCAGTGGTCGAAGACCTGGAAGGGCGAGAGGTCCATCCGCAACAGCGGGCTGTGCGTTTCGATGGAGTCGATGATGCGCAGGTGGTACGCGGCCGTGTCGGGGTCGTAGTCCGCGGTGTCACCGGGGTCGCTGTGGAAGTTGTACGCGTCGATGTGGTCATCGTACACCTCGTGCAGTTCGCGCTCCGTCTCCACCTCCTCGGGATGCGGTACGTCCCGGTCGCGGTATTCGTCCAGGCTGCGGTAGAAGCGGTGCGTGCCGTGCCCCTGGGGCTGCCGGAAGTGCATGCGTCGCCTGGCCTCGTCCATGGTTTCCCAGTCCTCGGCCACGAGCTGGGCTATGCGGGAAGCTTCCTGCATCGCACGCTCCGCCTCGGTCGCATCGTCATTGTAGGTGTCGTTCCCGTAGAGCCATGGCGCCACGGCATGCAGCGCGTCCACGTCGCGGTTGAAGCGCTCGTCGCTTACCAGGTGCCCGATGCGCCAGGCGAGCGTGAGCGACACGGTCATGGGCAGGGTGAGGATGAGCAGCAGGCTCACCCAATGGAGCAGCAGTTCGCCCACCTCGGCGTAGAGGTGCCTGTTGCCGAAGCGGCGTTCCACGGTGAAGAGGAGCACGCGGTACACCCAGAAGCAGGCGTACACCACGGTGGGCACCATCATGTAACCCCACACCTCCTCGGGCTCGGGGTGGCGGTGCGCGCTCACGGGGATCAGCAGGCCCAGGCCGAAGGCGAGCACGTCCAGCAGCGCGATGAACCACAGGTGCAGGTGGATGCGCGTGGCCCACAGCCGCGGATGGTTCTCCTGCAGCCACAGGTCGAGCTGGTGCAGGAAGGGCGGGATCAGGCGGCGCAAGAGGTTCATGTGTCCTGGTGGAAGAGCTTGCGCGTGCTGGTGCTGATGTCGCGGAAGTAGCCCACTTCGATGCCGGCCTGGGTCACGGCCAGGAGCAGGTCGCGGGAGGTGAGGGTGCGCGGTGTGGTGATGCGCCACAGGAGGCCGTTGTCATCCAGGTCCACGCCGGTCAGGTGCGCCAGGGCCTGCTGCAGGCGCGCGCGGTCGGCATCGGCCTTCAGCTCGAACACATTGGTGCTGCGGTCGCGGTCGAAGGCGTTGGCGGCGCCGCTGTAGGCCACCTTGCCGTTCTTCAGGAACACGATGGTGTCGGCGATGGCCTCGATCTCGTGCAGCTGCTGCGAGCTCAGGATCACGGCCACGGGGTTGCGGCGCGAGCTGGCCAGGTGCCGCAGGTCCTGCAGGAAGAGCTGTTGTGCCTGCAGGTCGAGGTTGGCGATGGGCTCGTCGAGCACGAGCAGGCGCGGACGCCATACCACCATGCGGGCCAGCTCGAAGCGGAGCTTGTAGCCGCTGCTGAGCTCGTTCCACGTGAGGTCGCGGAAGCGGGTGAGGCCCAGGCGGTGGAGGGTGTGTTCCACGCGCTCGCGGTTGGCCTCGCCCTTCAGCCCGTGCACGGCCGCGGTGAAGCGCAGGTTCTGCAGCAGGGTGCCGTACCAGCGCGCGTTGCGCTGCGGGATCCAGGCGATGCCGCTGCGGATGCCGTAGGGGTCGGTGCCCGAACCGGGATACACGCATGTGCCTTCGTCGTGGTCGAGCAGACCGGCCACCTGCCGCAGCAGGGTGGTCTTCCCGTTGCCGTTCTCGCCCACCACCCCGGTGATGGTGCCGGCCTTCAGCTCCAGGTCGATGGGGCCCAGGCTGAAACGGTGGCCGCGCGAGCGGAAGTGCTTCACCAGGCCCTGGCCCAGGAAGAGCGGAGCGCCGGGAGCCGCATGGCCATCGGTCTCGTTCGGAACACCCTGTGCCTGGATGCGGCCCAGCAGGTCCCGCACGCGCTGGGCATAGGCCTGACCACGCTCGCCGCTCAGCTCGGCGGCGCCCAGCCCGCGGTCCAGGTTGTAGGTCGCGCGCAGCTGCATGGCCTCCTGGCGGAAGGCAGCGAGCGCATCGTACTCATCGCACAGGTCCATCAGCCGGCGCGTGGCCAGGCTCATGTCGGTGCCTTCGGCCAGGTCGGCCAGTTCGGCGAGGCGCTGTGCGGCGGTCATTGCGGGGAGGAACGTGGTGGCGGGGTTGAAAGTATGGGGAAGCGTCACTCCATCTTCCTGTACACCGCCGTCCGCCCAGTCCCTTCGCGCACGATCCGTCCCTTCTCCACGGCCTCGGCCAGGTCGCGGCTGGCGCTCGCGGTGCTCAGGTCGGGGAACAGGTTCAGGTAGTCCTTGCGGCGGAAGGGGCGCCCGGGTGCCTGCTGCAGGAAGAGGTCCATGCGGTCGGGCGCGCGGCGCACGGGGTCGGGCATGGCCAGCAGCTCGGCCAGCGCCTCGTCGATGCGCTCGAGCAGGTAGGTGATGAAGCCGCCGCAGTCGCCCTGGCGGTCGGCGTACTCCAGCGCCGCGTAGTAGGCCGGCTGGGTGTTGTGGATGAAGGCCTCCACCGGCAGGAAGGCGAACACGGGCCAGTGGCGCATGAGGAAGCGGCGCTGCCACAGCCGGGCCATGCGCCCGTTGCCGGCGGTGAAGGGGCGCAGGTACACCAGGCCGAAGTGGAGCACGCAGCTGGTGATGATGGGCGGGGTCTCGTCCTCCTCGATGAAGTGGAGCAGCTCGTCCACCTGCGCGGGGATGTTGTCCGCCGGGGCGGTGCGCAGCGGGGGCGGATCGCCGTACAGCACGTCCATGGGTCCGGTGCGGTAGTGGCCGGCGTCGAGGGCCAGGCCGTGCATGAGCACGCCGTGGGCCTGCCGCAGGTCGAGGGCCATGTAGGGGTCCAGGTCGGGCAGCAGCTCCAGGGCGCGGTGGGTGTTCACCACCTCCAGCGCGGCCGGTCCGGCGGTGGGGGTGGGGCGGGTAACCAGTTCGGCCACGGGCAGGGGGTCGAGCACGTTGCCCTCCAGCGCCAGGGTGGCGTGCACGGCGCTCACGCGGTAGGCCTTGGCCAGCTCGGCGGCCGGCCGCTGCAGGTGTCGGGCCTGCACCTCCCCCAGGCGGTGGTAGATGGAGGTGAGCAGCGTGAGCATGCGGCTGTGGAAGGTGTAGAAGGCGTAGGAGGAGGGGAGCATGGGGGGGCAGGCTTCAAGTCACGAGGCTCAAGGATGTGGGAAGGGGGCTGTCGTTATCAAAAATAGCATCAAATGATATTATCAATGGAATGGATAGCACGGAGCCGGAAGGGATGGCAGCCGTTGATCGGACGGATCCACAGGGGTGGTCGGGGTGCGGGGCGGAACGAGCGGTAAGCCTTTCTGGGCGTGGCGTGGCGCTGGGGTGTTGGGAGGTGTTCTGGGGGCCTTTTCGGAGGGATCGGAGGGGGATCGGTGAAATTTTCCTTCAACAGGAGTTGGTTGAAAGGGGGCTTTATCTACCTTTGCAGCCCGTTTTTCACGCCCAAAGTGTGTGAAAGCGCCTGATAGACAAGAGAAAACGAGCTTCATGCCTACCATTCAGCAGCTCATCCGCAAAGGCCGCACGGCCCCGACCTACAAGAGCAAGTCGGTGGCCCTGACGGAGTGCCCCCAGCGCCGGGGCGTGTGCACCAAGGTGTACACCACCACCCCGAAGAAGCCGAACTCGGCCCTTCGCAAGGTGGCCAAGGTGCGCCTCACGAACAAGATGGAGGTGATCGCCTACATCGGTGGTGAGGGCCACAACCTGCAGGAGCACAGCATCGTCCTCGTGCGCGGTGGTCGTGTGAAGGACCTGCCGGGTGTGAAGTACCACATCGTGCGCGGCGTGCTCGACACGGCCGGCGTGGAGGGTCGCAACCAGCGCCGCTCCAAGTACGGCACCAAGAAGAAGAAGGAGAAGAAGGCCTAAGGCGAACTGACAGCAGTAAAGACGACACTGAGCCATGCGCAAGAAGGCAGTCAAGCACACCACGCTCCCGGACCCGAAGTTCGGTGACGTGCAGGTGACCAAGTTCGTGAACAACCTGATGTACGACGGCAAGAAGAGCAAGTCGTTCGACATCTTCTATGCCGCGATCGACATGGTGGCGGAGAAGACCGGCGAGGACGGCCTCGAGGTGTTCCGCAAGGCCATCACCAACGTGACCCCGCAGGTGGAGGTGCGCACGCGCCGTGTGGGCGGTGCGAACTTCCAGATCCCGCAGCCCGTGCGCGAGGAGCGCAAGAAGAGCCTGGCGATGAAGTGGCTGATCGGCTACAGCCGCGGCCGCAACGAGCGCAGCATGGCGCAGAAGCTCGCCAACGAGATCA
>JBIJCH010000124.1:0-6453 GCA_044344815.1 Flavobacteriales bacterium
ACCACCCTTGAGCAGTTGTTGCCGGGACAGGAGCCCCCCGCATCCCTTCCCTGCCTGAACATCACGGACCACCCCCGCTTCCCCTGGCGCGGCATGCACCTCGACGTGTGCCGCCACTTCTTCGACGTCGATTTCGTGAAGAAGTACATCGACCTGCTGGCACGGTACAAGATGAACACCTTCCACTGGCACCTCACCGAGGACCAGGGCTGGCGCATCGAGATCAAGAAGTACCCGAAGCTCACCGAGGTGGGCGCGTGGCGCAGCGGCAGTCAGGTGGGTCCGTACAGCCGCCGCGAATACGACAGCGTGCCCTATGGTGGGTTCTACACCGAGGAGCAGATCAAGGAGGTGGTGGCCTACGCCGCGGCGCGCCACATCACCGTGGTGCCCGAGATCGAAATGCCCGGCCATGCCATGGCGGCGCTGGCGAGCTACCCGCAGCTGGGCTGCACCGGCGGTCCGTACGAGGTGCAGAAAGGCTGGGGGGTTTACGACGATGTGTTCTGCGCGGGCAACGACAGCGTGTTCACCGTGCTGGAGGATGTGCTCACCGAGGTGATGGACCTCTTCCCGGGCCAGTACATCCACATCGGTGGTGACGAGTGCCCCAAGGAGCGGTGGAAGAACTGCGCGAAATGCCAGGCGCGGATGAAGGCGAACGGACTGAAGGACGAGCACGAGCTGCAGAGCTACTTCATCCAGCGCATCGAGAAGTTCGTGAACAGCAAGGGCCGCAAGATCATCGGCTGGGACGAGATCCTGGAGGGCGGTCTGGCACCGAACGCGGCCGTGATGAGCTGGCGGGGTACCGAAGGCGGTGTGGCGGCGGCGAAGCAGAAGCACAACGTGGTGATGAGCCCCGGCAGCCATTGCTATTTCGACCACTACCAGGGGGATCCCGCGAACGAACCGCTGGCGATCGGCGGCTTCACCACCGTGCAGAAGGTTTACAGCTACGAGCCCATCCCCGCCGAGCTGAAGCCCGAGGAAGCGAAGTACATCCTGGGCGCACAAGGCAATGTGTGGACCGAGTACATCCTGAAGCCGGAGAACGTGGAGTACATGGCCGTTCCGCGCATGCTGGCCCTGGCCGAAGTGCTGTGGACACCCAAGGAGAAAAGGGATGAGGCCGACTTCATCCATCGCCTGGAGAACGAGTTCCCGAAGTTGGAGGCCATGAACGTGAACGCGAGCAAGAGCCTGTACCAGGTGAGCATCCGCCCGAAGCAGGGGACGCAGACCGGCACCATCGCCGTGGAGATGACCTTGGCCTCGGGCGGCTCCTTCTCCATGACCGAGATGCGACCGCCGTACGATGTGACCACCGCGCAGCTCGGTCGCTACACCGGCCCGGTGCTCATCGACAGCGACCGCGAGCTGCACGGCTGGCTCCAGCGCGAAGGGCTCACCGGTCCCATCTCGAAGCGACGCTTCCTCTTCAACAAGGCCACCGCCCGCCCCATCACCCTTAGCGCGCCACCCAACGAGCGCTACAACGAAGGGGGCGCCTTCACCCTGGTGGACGGCATCACCGCGCAGGAGAAGCGCGTGAACACCGAGTGGCTGGGCTGGCGTGAGGGTGTCACCATCACCGTGGACCTGGGCAGCGAGCAGGATGTGCGCGAAGTGGGCATCGGTGCCTTGAATGAGACCCACAGCTGGATCCACCTGCCCGAGCGCGTGGACTTCAGTGTGAGCACCGATGGGAAGACCTATCTCCAGGTCGGTTCTGCCGAAGTGAAGGCGGGCATCGGTCGCAACGTGTTCAGCCTGGGCAAGGTCGGGAAGGCCCGCTACGTGCGCTTCACCGTGAAGCACCGCGGCAAGATCCCCGAGGGCTTCCCGGGCGCGGGCAACCCCGCGTGGATGTTCCTGGACGAGATCGAAGTGCGGTGATGGAACGTGTCGTCACCCGCCGCCCCCATCGTGGCCCGCGTCTTGCGATCTTCGGAGCGATGCGGAACCTCGTCCTCTTCCTCGGCGTCATCGCCTTCACCCCCGTTCACGCCCAGGTGATGGACGGCGCGCCCAAGGCCTTCACCCGTGCCGACACCCTGCGCGGCAGCATTGGTCCCGACCGCGCCTGGTGGAACGTGGTGTACTACGACGTGAGCGTGAAGCCCGACATCCCCAAGCGCACCATTGAAGGCGTAACCGCCATCGCCTTCGTGGCCGTGGCCGAAGGACACCGCATGCAGGTGGACCTGCAGCAGCCGCTCGTGGTGGACAGCGTGACGTGGGAGGTGCAAGCCTATCGGAACGGTGCGCTCGCCATCGAGGACCGCTCGCTGCCCTTCACCCGCGACGGGAACATCATCCTCGTCGACCTGCCCGACACGCTCGCGGCCGGCGAGGCGAACACGATACGCGTGCACTACCACGGCACGCCGCGCGCCGCGAAGAACCCGCCCTGGGACGGCGGCTGGATCTGGAAGAAGGACAAGGCCGGCAACCCGTGGGTGAGCGTGGCCTGCCAGGGCCTCGGCGCCAGCGTGTGGTACCCGTGCAAGGACCACCAGAGCGACGAGCCCGACAACGGCGCGGCCCTGCACGTGACCGTGGCCGACTCGCTCACCGTGGTGGGCAACGGCCGGTTGAACGGTCCGGTGAAGAACAACGACGGCACCAGCACCTGGCACTGGAGCGTGTCCTCCCCCATCAACACCTACAACCTGGTGCCGTACATCGGCAAGTACACGCACTTCGGCGAGGTGTACGCCGGTGCGAACGGGCCGCTCGACTGCGACTATTGGGTGCTGGAGCAGGACCTGGAAAAAGCGCGCGAGCAGTTCAAGCAGGTGCCTCCGATGCTGAAGTGCTTCGAGCAGTGGATGGGCCACTTCCCCTGGTACGAGGATGGCTACAAGCTGGTGGAGGCGCCGCACCTGGGCATGGAGCACCAGAGCGCGGTGGCCTACGGCAACGGCTTCGTGAACGGCTACCTCGGCATGGACCTCAGCGGCAGCGGCTGGGGCACCAAGTTCGACTACATCCTGGTGCACGAGAGCGGGCACGAGTGGTTCGGCAACAGCATCACCACCGCGGACATCGCCGACATGTGGGTGCAGGAGGGCTTCACCATGTACAGCGAGGTGCTCTACGTCGAATGCCGGTTCGGCAAGGACGCGGCGGAGGAGTACGTGGTGGGCGTGCGGCGCAGCATCGCCAACGACCGACCGGTGATCGGTCCGTACGGCGTGAACGAGGAGGGCAGCGGCGACATGTACTACAAGGGTGCGAACGTGGTGCACATGGCGCGCCGCATCATGGGGGATGACGCGTTCAAGGCCATGCTCCCGGGCCTGCAGCGCAAGTACCGCCACTCCATCGTGACCAGCGCGGAGATCGAGGCCTACCTCGACAGCTGCACCAGCGAGGACCTGCGCCCGCTCTTCGACCAGTATCTGCGCACGAAGCAGGTGCCGGTGCTTGAATGGGGCGTGAAGGACCGGCAGCTGATCGCGCGCTGGACAAACTGCATCCCGGGTTTCCGGATGCGCACCGGGCTCCAGCTCAACGGACGCTTGGTCGCGGCCCTCATCGGCACGGAATGGACCACGCTCTCCGCAGGCAGGGTGAAGAAGGCCAGGCTCGCGATCGACCGCAACTGGTACGCCACCGCGCGTGCCCTTACGCCCGAGCAGCTGAAGGCCGTCGTGCTCACCCCTTCGCTCTTCACCCCCTGACCGACCTCGCGCCCATGCCCCCCTTCCTTCGCGTCCTGCTGCTGGTCACCACCGTCCTCACCCAGCTGACCGCCGGGGCCGCCACCTTCAACATCACCCACGTGAACTCGCCGCAGCCGGAGGCCGACGCGATCGACCACGCCGCGCAGATCTGGGGCGGCATCCTGGAGAGCCCCGTGCCCATCAAGGTGCGGGTGACCTTCGCCCCGCTCGGTGCCGCCGCGCTGGGCATCACCTTCCCCAACGGCCGCCGCGACTTCGCGAACGCGCCGTTGCCGCAGACCTGGTATGCCACGGCGCTCGCCAACAGCATCGCCGGTGTGGAGCTGAACCCGGGCGAGAGCGACATGGACATCTTCCTCAACTCCGCGACTAACTGGTACACCGGTCTCGATGGCAACCCCGGCGCGGGCCAGATGGACTTGGTGAGCGTGGCGCTCCACGAACTGGGGCACGGCCTCGGCTTCGTGGGCCTCAGCAAGAAGGTGGGCGCCGAGGGATCGCTCGGCATGCTGGAGGCCGCCGACTTCGCACCGCTCTTCACCAGCTTCCCCTGGCCGCAGCTCGACACGCTGCCCGGCGTTTTCGACGTGTTCCTGAGCGACCTGCAGGACGGTCCGCTGGCGATGATGCAGAACCCCGGCACGCAGCTCGGTGCCGCGATGACGGGCAACCAGCTCTACTTCAACGGTCCGCTCGTGCTGAACACGAACGGCGGCAGCGGCGCCCGGATCCATGCGCCCGCCACCTTCGCGCTCGGCAGCAGCTGCGTGCACTTCAACGAGGCCACCTACCCGCCGGGCAACGCCAACGAGCTCATGACCCCGTTCAGCGCCGCCGGCGATGCGAACCACTGGCCCGGACCGCTGTGCCTTGCGGTGATGCAGGACATCGGCTGGACGCTCGCCGCCGGCGTGGGCGTGCCCGGCCTGACCATGGCTGCGGAGCCCTGGGCCTTCCCGAACCCCGTGATCGACGTCGTTCACCTGGCACCGCTCGATGGTCCGCCAGCACGGCTCTCCGTGCGCGACATGCAGGGCCGCACCATCGTCCATGGTGTCGTAGGCCACGACCTCGATGCGTCCGGCTGGCCTGCGGGCTCCTACCT
This sequence comes from Flavobacteriales bacterium, assembly GCA_044344815.1. GTDB lineage: Bacteria > Bacteroidota > Bacteroidia > Flavobacteriales_F > PHOS-HE28 > PHOS-HE28. The sequence goes on from JBIJCH010000124.1 coordinate 4,798, forward strand.
CGTGGAGCGCCGTGCCGGGACGCTCGTTCAACGGGCCATGGTCATCAAACCATAGCGCATCCGCAGCGGCACGCGGTGCCACCCTGCACGATGCGCAACCTGCCGCTGCCGCCTGCAGCCGACCGTCCCGTGCAGGATGGATGAATTCACCGGCAGGCCGCGAACAAGGCCGGCCGGGTGACGGTTCCTTGGTAAACCACTGGCCATGAACAGGTCGATGCTGTGGCTGCTGCCCCTCGCCGTGACGCTGACCTCCTCCTGCACCACCGTGCGGCAGGGCACCGTAGGTGTGAAACAGCGGTTCGGCAGGCTCGACGACCGCATCATCACGGCCGGCCTCGTGGGGGTGAACCCCTTCACCACCCGGGTGATCAAGGTGCCCGTGCGCACCGTGAACCGCGAAGTGCAGATGGCGCTGCCGAGCAAGGAGGGCTTGAACGTGCAATGCGACATCAGCATCCTGTACCGCATCATGCCCGAGCAGGTGCCCGCGATCATCGAGACCATCGGCACCGATTACGAGAACGCCGTGATCGTGAGCGTATTCCGCAGTGCCGCCTCCGACATCTGCGCGAAGTACTATGCCAAGGACATGCACAGTGCCCAGCGCGCGTCCATCGAGGCCGAGATCGCCGCGCACATGAATACCTTGCTCGAGCCGCGCGGCTTCGTGATCGAGAGCGTGCTGATGAAGAGCATCCAGCTGCCCGCAGGCCTGGCCAAGGCCATCGAGGACAAGCTGGAGGCGGAACAACGCGCCCAGCAGATGGAGTTCGAGCTGCAACGCGAACGCAAGGAGGCCGAGCGCCGGGTCATCGAGGCGGAAGGCATCCGCGATGCGCAGAAGGTGCTGTCCGAAGGCCTGAACGAGAACATCATCCGCTACCAGAGCATCGAAGCGTTCAAGTCCCTGTCGAACTCGCCCAACGCCAAGGTCATCATCACCGACGGCACCACGCCCTTCCTCATTGAAGGACAGTAGTATCAGGCTGAACTCAGCGCCCTCTTAGCTTAGCGGGACCTTCGCGATGTGATCCGAAGGTCCCGTTCCACTTGTCACGGACCATGCGCACGCTTCCTGAGCATCAATACCACCTATCCCTTGACTGGACCGGCAACCTGGGTGCGGGCACCAGCTCGTACGAGGGTTACTCCCGTGAGCACGTGGTGCGCATCGCCGGCAAGCCCGACCTGGTGGGCAGCGCCGACCCCGCGTTCAGGGGCGATGCAGCCCTGCACAACCCGGAGGACCTGCTGCTCGCGGCGCTGAGCCAATGCCACCTGCTCACCTACCTGGCGCTCTGCGCAAGGGCCCGCATCAACGTGACCGGCTACCGCGACCGCGCGGAGGGAACGCTGCAGCTCACGAAGGACGGAGGCGGTCAATTCACCGGTGTGGTGCTGCGTCCCCGGGTGGTGGTGGCCGAGGTGCACATGCTGGAGAAGGCCCGCTTCTTCCACGGCGAGGTGCACAAGTACTGCTTCATCGCCCGCAGCGTGAACTTCCCGGTGCGCTGCGAGCCGGAGGTGATGTGCCATTAGGGTACCTCGAAGAACGCCGCGCGCCGTCGCTGAAGCCATGGCGCAAGCGACCGGAGCGACGTTCTTCGAGGCACCCATTAGCCCTTCCCTGCTGAAAACGGGGCTGCTGCACGT
>JBIJCH010000143.1:0-5925 GCA_044344815.1 Flavobacteriales bacterium
GCCCAGCGCCAGCAGCACCGCGCCCATGGCGTTGATGAGCGTGTTGCGCTGCAGGTAGTTCAGGTCCACGAAGAGGCTGTCCACCACCTGGTCGCCATCGGTGTCCGTGCCCAGCACATCGGCACTGGTGTGCTGGTGGTCGCTGTAGCCCACGCTGTCCACGTTGGCATTGCCGTGCTCGTTGGCGCTGGTGAAGCGCAGGTTGCGGTAGCCGCGCTGGCGGAAGGGGATGTGGTCGCCGCCGCGGCCGTCGCGGTCCTCCTGGGGGATCACGCTGATGGCCATGGGCACGGCCATCTGGGCCTGCAGCTTCTCGGCGTACCAGTGCTTGATGCTGCGCGCGAAGCCGCGGTGGGGCTGGGCGCTGCTGCCGTTGCTGAACAGGCGCACCTGCAGGCTGTCCACGCTGCCGGGGGGCGCGCAGCTGGGCGCGCTGCTCGTTTCGCCGCAGAGCACACCGCCCACGATGTCGTTGTTCTGCACGCCCTTCACGCGGATGCCGTTCGCATCGCACCATTCGGCCATGGCGTCGGCACCCACCAGGCCCTGCTCCTCGCCGGTGGTGAGCATGAACACGAGGGTGTGGCGGTAGGTGTAGCGGCTCAGTACGCGGGCCAGCTCCAGCACCAGGGCCGTGCCGCTGCCGTTGTCCTCCATGCCCGGCGCGGCGCACGCCGTGTCGCAGGGGCCGGCGCAGCGGCTGTCCAGGTGCGCCTCGATGATCACCAGCTGGTGGTCGGTGGTGTCGCTGCCGGGCAGCACGGCCATGGCGTTGCGCCAGTCGAAGGCGTCGCCGCAGGCACCACCGGGCCAGTCGAAGTGCAGGTAGGCGGGTCGCAGGCGCCCGTTCTGTGCGGCGCTGAACTGCTGGAACTTGCTCATGCACCAGCGGCGTGCCGCACCGATGCCGGCGATGGCGCTCACGGTGTCGCTGTAGCTGTGGCGGGTGTGGAAGCCTTCGAGCGCCTGCAGGTAGGCGAGGAGGCTGTCGGTGCGGATGCCCCAGCGCAGCTCGCACAGCATCACCTCGTGGTCGTCGATCACCTGCGGCGCGGTGTACGCGGCGGGATCGTACTGCCCTTTGAGGATGCCCTCCACCTCGGCGCTGCCCACGGTGATGTTGGTGACGGGCTGGGCGGTGGTGCACAGGGGCAGGAGCAACGACAGAAGGAAGGGCGTGCGCATTGGTGCGAAGGTGTGCGGTGAAGGTATCAAGGAAGCACCGGCGCAACCGCCGCGTGACCGGTCCGTCTTCCGGCTAAATTCGGTCCATGTCGCGCTCCATTACTGGGCCCCTGTCCGTGCTGCTCACCGGCACCATGCACGCCCTCACCCCCATGCCCGACCCCGCGTTGCGCGCATGGGCGAACCTGGAGTTCCCCGGTTGCATCGTGGGCACCAGCATCGACGAGAACCACCCGGGCGTGGCCGGCGCCACCGCGCTGTGGATCGGTTCACCCGGCATCCAGGACCTCACGGGCCTGAGCGCCTTCGCGAACGTGACCCTGCTGCAGCTCAGCGGCCTTAATCTGGGCAGCGTGGACGACCTGCCTCCGCAGCTCACGGACCTTGCGATCAACGGGTGCCAGTTCACCTCCATCATCGATTCGCCCACGCTCACCTACCTCGGCATCCAGCACAACAACCTCACCACCGTGCAGCTGGGCTATTACCCGGCGCTCAACACGCTGAGCTGCTTCAACAACCAGCTCACCACGCTGGATGTGAGCAGCTGCCCCTCGCTGGGCTACCTCAACTGCAGCAACAACCAGCTCACCTCCATCACCGGGTACGGGGCCTATCTGTGGACCCTCTACGCGGACCACAACCAGCTGAGCAGCCTGAGCGTGCCTAACTATTGCGGCCTGCTGGACATCAGCCACAACCAGTTCACCGCGCTGCCCACGATGAACACCAACGTGCAACGCGTTGTGAGCGCGCACCACAACCAGATCAGCACGTTCACGTGGGGTGGCGGTAATCAGCTCTCCACGCTGGACCTGAGCCACAACCAGCTCACGTCCACTCCCGACCTGAGCGTTGCCGCGCTGCGGTCGTTGAACCTGGGCAACAACCCGCTCACCGCGCTCACGACCGTTCCGTTGCGGCTGGAGGAGCTGTGGGTGGACAGCACCCTGATCACCTGCCTCCCTTACCTCAAGAGGCACCTGGAGGAGCTGTATGCCCAGGGCACCGCGCTCACCTGCATCCCCAACCAGCCGCCCGGCCTGGTGATGAGCGCGGCGAACTTCGGCTTCACCCCCGCCGTGTGCGGCCCGGCCGACCCCTGCTACATCGCACCGCCCGCCATCGCCATGAAGGTCTTCCTGCAGGGACCCTACGACCCCAACACCTTCCTGATGAAGGATGACCTGCGCACGCTGGGCCTGCTGCCCACCACCGAACCCTACACCGCGATGGGTTTCACCTACAGCGGGCAGGGCTGGAGCGATGTGTTCGATCCGGCGCTGCTGGCCGTTACCGGCAACGATGCCATCGTGGACTGGGTGGTTGTGGACATGCTGCCCGACCCGCTGCAATCGTCCCAGGGCAATGCCGTGCGCTACAGCCGTCCCGCCTTGCTGCAGCGCGATGGCGACGTGGTGGGCCTGGACGGCTCGTGGCCCGTGGTGCTGAACATGAACCAGGGCAAGTACGTGGCGGCCGTGCGCCACCGCAACCACCTGGGGGCGGTGGAGAAGTTCGCCACCGGCTACACCGACACCACCGTGGTGAAGGACTTCACCGAGTGGACCGCCATGGCCTGCTGGCCCGGCGCCATGCACGGCGATTCCCTCACCGACCCCAACCGCCAGCTCTGGTGCGGCGATGTGGACTTCGACCACACGATCCGCTACGCCGGTGCGGCCAACGACCGCGACGTGGTGCTGCAGGCGATCGGCGGCACCGTGCCCACCGCGGTGGTGAACAACGTGTACAGCGCGGCCGACGTGAACATGGACGGGGTGGTCAAGTACGCGGGCACACGGAACGACCGCGACCTCATCCTGCGGAACGTGGGCGGCAGCACACCCACGGCCGTGCGGTACCAGATCGGTTTCCAGTAGGGCGTTCGCGCCGGTGTGCCGACCTTCGGTGCAACCAACGAACCATGAAGGCCTGGGTCCTCACTGCGCACGGCGAGCCGGCGCGCGCGCTCTCCCTCCAGCAACGCCCCGATCCCGCGCCGAAGGCCGGCCAGGTGCTGATCCGCTGCGAGGGCTTCGGCCTCAACTACGCCGATGTGATGGCCGTGAAGGGCCTGTACCGCGATGCGCCACCGCCGCCCTGCGTGCTGGGCTACGAGGTGGTGGGGCGCGTGGAGGGCCCGGGTGATGGTGTGCCGGCCGAGCTGCTCGGCAAGCGCGTGGTGGCCATGACGCGCTTCGGGGGATACGCCGAACTTGCGGTCACCGATCACCGGGCGCTGGCCGTGATCCCCGACCACATGCCGCTGGGGGAGGCTGCGGCGCTCGCCACGCAGGGAGTGACCGCGTGGTACATGGCGCGCATCGCCCGTCCCCTCCGGCAGGGACAACGGGTGCTGGTGCACAGCGCCGCGGGTGGTGTGGGACAGCTGCTGGTGCAGCTGGCGGTGAAGTCCGGTTGCACGGTGTACGCCGTGGCCGCTGGCGCGCGGAAGATGGAGCAGCTGCGGCAGCTGGGTGCGCACCACCCGATCGACCGCAGCACCGGCGACTACGCGCAGCAGGTGCGCGCCCTGCTCGGCGACCGCCGCATCGATGTGAGCTTCAACGCGGTGGGCGGCTCCACCTTCCGCAAGGACATGGACCTGATCGGCAGCGGCGGCGCACAGGTGCTCTTCGGCGGAAGCGAGCGCGGTGAAGGGAAGGGGATGCTGGGCACCCTGCGCTTCGTGTGGCGCATGGGCCTGGTGGTGCCCATCTTCCTGATGATGAAGAGCCGCAGCCTCATCGGCGTGAACATGCTGCGCATCAGCGAGCACCACCCCGACGTGATCGCGGAGTGCGTGCGGGGCGTGGTGCAGGCCCATGCCGAGGGCTGGTTGAAGCCGCATGTGCACAAGGAGTTCCCGCACGACCAACTGCCGGCGGCCCTGGAGGCGCTGGGCTCGGGCGGCACCATGGGGAAGGTGGCGGTGCGGTGGTGAGGGAGGTGCATCGTGCACGGTTGTTCGTGCATCGTGAACGCACGTTCCCAGACGAACTCACAGTCAAGGCACATCAGCAGCTAACGCGTGTCGTGCGTACCGACCACGGTAATGGACCGCGCTTACGGAACCAACGACAACACCGACGTCGTGATCCAGTGGAGCGATAATGCCAACGGTAGCCTGTCCGATCCCTGTTCACGGTCCAATGAAAAAGGAGAAGTGGTGCAACGGTTTTTTTTCGTGTGCCGCGCTTGAATTTTTGAATGATCGCGTTATCTTCAAAGCGATGAACGCGGCAGGGACCCGATATCGTGGTGTTGTTCCAGGGCCGAATTGCCTCGCATGCCAGCGGTCCAGCGGTCCATTCATCTCCAGCCACACAAAGTAGGTCCATGCGGGCCTACCCTTACGAAGAAGCCCCCGGTGCGCTAACACCGAGGGCTGGTCACTCCTGTCCCACCAACTCTGGTAAGAAGATGAACACGAGCTAGCACAAAGATACCGACCCCGCCCGGAAGGGGTTGTATCCGAACCATTTTTGTGAGCGAGCCGGCGGAATGATGTGACCAGCCGAGACGTGAGGACCGCACATAGCAAGGCGCTATGTAAGGGCCGAGCAACGACGGATGGGTGCATCAGGCCCCGGCGCAGCACAAAGGATGGTTCGGATCCAACCCCAGAGCCGCGAGCCGGGCGGGGCGGTGAGCACCCGGTGCTGCAAGGCAGGCCGGAAGCGGAGGCAGCGTACCTGTGGGTAGGCTCGTCCTTCATGTGCCGAAGACGCGGCAAGGAAGTTTGAAACAGACCGAGGAACATGCGCTTTGCGCTTCTGCACCTCTGCTATCTGCTTCTGCACCCCGTGGGTGCCCAGAACCTCGTGCCCAATTGGAGCTTTGAGGAGATCAGTTCGTGCCCTGATGACCTAGGGCAGGTTGAACTAGCTGACGGCTGGTTGATTTTCAGGGGTGCGTCATCGTGCGATCTATACCATGTGTGCGGGCATCCAGACACGGCCGGAGTGCCAATGAACTGGCAAGGGGAACAGATGCCAGCCTCTGGCAGTGGCTACTCAGGTGTCTTCACATTCAGTGACGATGATGGATGGCCCTACTATGTGCGCGAGTACATGGGCATTCAGCTTTCCTCTCCATTACAGATTGGTACGACGTACACCGCAACGCTGAAGATTAGCGCGACGCTTTCACGTGGTGGTCAGCGTATGATGTTCGCTTCGAACAACGCAGGATTGCTGTTCAGCACGAGCTACTTCTTCCAGAATGACCTCGACCCGGTGCCCGGCTACGCACACGTGGTTGGCACTTCGGTTGTGGAGGATACGCTGGGCTGGACATTGATCAGCGGATCATTCATAGCGGACTCTGCTTACCAGTTTGTGGTCGTAGGGAACTTTTTCAGCGATGAGGATACTGATTGGTCCTTGCTCGATTCCGCTGGTATTTGGAACTACGCCTACTACTATGTGGATGATGTCTGCGTGTCGGCCGACCTGCAGTTCTGCCAAGTGCAGAATGGTATTGTCCCACATGCTGTAGTTCCGTTCCATGTATGGCAGCAGGGCGCTGGTGAAGTGTTGCAAGCTGAAGGCTTGCTCGCCCTTGAAGTGGATCGCATCCGCGTATTCGATGCCATTGGCCGACTGGTTGCCGACGTTGGTGTAGGTGGACGGGATACGTGGGCCATGCCGACAGCCGAACTGGCCAGTGGTGTCTACATGGTGGTGGCAGAGCATTGGAATGGCAGCAGAAGTGCAGAGCGTGTGTTCATCGGTC
>JBIJCH010000063.1:0-8732 GCA_044344815.1 Flavobacteriales bacterium
AACGCGGCATCACCGCAGGGACCATCGGCCAGGCGGTCGATCGCCGCGGCCACGGTGGCCGCCTCCACATCAACGGGCAGCAGCTCTCCGGTGCACGGACCCACAAGCTCCGGGGTGCCCCCCGCCGCCGTGGCCAGCAGCGGGATGCCGAAGCTGGCGGCCTCCTGCAGGGCCACCGGCACACCGCCCTCGCTTTCGCTCAGGTGCACGAAGAGGTCCACCGGCGTGGTGCGGTACCAGGCGATCAGCGCCGCGTTGGGGACGTTGCCGCGCAGGTCCACCCGCACCGTTGCGGGCAGGGACCCCAGCAGCACCTCCAAGCGGTCCCGCTCCGGACCATCCCCGAAATGCGTCCAGTGCACGGGTCGCTTCACCCCCATCAGGGCCCGGAACAGGAGGTCCACACGCTTCAACGGCACGAGATGGCCGCAGCTCACGAGGCGGAGCTCAACGGAAGGCGACCAGGGTGCGGGACCATGGTCGGCCGTGCCGAGGTGGGCGAGCTCGAAGCGGTCGCGGTGCCGGGGGTAGCGGCGCAGGAGGTCGTCCAGCCCGGCCTGCGAGGCCACGAACACGCGTGCGGCCCGCTCCACATGGAAGGACTGGAACGCGGGCCAGCCACCCTTGGCCCGTTCGGCGTACAGGTCGAAGCCGTGCATGCGCGACACGAACCGGATGCGCGGGTCCAGTGCCTTCGCAAGCCCCAGCGCGGTGGCCCAGTCGGCGGACCAATAGCTATAGATGGAAGTGCTGTCAGGACCGTGGCCCTTGAAGAGCTCGGGAACGACCACCAGCGCACGGTTCAGGGCCTGGCGCAACTGGCTGCGCAGCGTGGGCCATTGCGCGTTCAGTGCGGCGCGGTCGGGGGCCCCGGCCCGCACCATCCGCGCGGCCTGCTGGTAGACCCGCCAATGCCGCAGCATGGTGGCGGGGTTCGCGGAGTGGAACGGACGCTTCACCAAGGGGCGCACCGTCACGTTGGAGGGCACGGTGCGCAGGGCACCTTCAGTGAAGAGGGGCACGATGGTGACCTGTCCGTAGTGCCTGGCCAGCAGCGGCAGCTCGTTCTCCAGGAAGGGCTCGCCCGTGCCGTACGGGAACCGCATGGTGAAGAGCCAGAGATGCCGTGCGCTCATCGTCGGCCGGTGTTGAGGAAGGAGCGCACGCGCACCTTCATGAGGTAGCTGAGGCGGTCCCACGGGTAGTGCCCGCTGAGCTGCAGGTGGGCCAGGGCCACGCGCGCGCCGTACTTCGGCAGGTAGTGGTAAAGCTCGTTCCAGGCCCGCTCCACGCGTCGGGTGAAGGCCTCGGCCGGGAACAGGCCACGCGCCGCGTTCAGCGCCAGCAGCTCGTCAAACCAGGCACGCAACGCGGAGATGCGCGCCGAGTTCGGAGGCCTGCGGAAGAGCTTGAGGGCCATCAGGTGAAGCTCGAGCTGCTCGTCGCTCAACGGGATGCCGTACTGCGCGAAGAGGTGCCGCAGCACCACCTCGTGGTCCTTCACCTTGTCGCGACCGTGGCTGATGTTCTGCTCGCCGCGGCGATACAGCGTGACCGGTTCCTCCAGGTTCCCGAACCGCGTGACGCGCCCCATCCGCGCCCAGAAGAGCCAGTCCTCGCCGATGCGGGGCCACGCCGGGTCGTAGCGCAGGTGATGCGCCTCCAGCACGGAGCGACGCAGAATGCTGGCGCCCTGGCTCACGGGCACACCGAACAGCAGCTGGGCCTGGCATTCATCGTCCGTCAGCGGCAGCCGCCACACTTCACGGCCGGCGCCGAAAAGTTGCAGGGCGCCACCGCTCGCCCCCACGTCGGGATGCGCGTCCATGTAAGCGACCTGCTTCGCGATGCGCTCGGGCACCATCAGGTCGTCGGCATCGAGGCGCACGATGTACTCGCCACGGGCCTCGTCGATCCCCCGGTTGGCGGCGCCTGCCGGACCCAGGTTGCGTTCCAGGCGGATCACGCGCAGCCGCGGATCCTCATGGGCCAGCAGCACGGCGAGGCTGTCGTCCGTGCTCGCGTCATCCACCGCCACCACCTCCAGGTCCTGGTAGGTGCCGGCGAACACGCTGTCCAGGCATTCCCGCACGTACGGCGCCTTGTTGTGCACGGGGATCAGCACCGTCACCCTCATCGGCGCAGGTGCTTGAGCTTGCGGCGGAGCCGGTAGGCCCACCAGGTGGGCGCTGCGAGCTGTTCACCGAGCGTGCTCCAACGCTGGCCGAGGCCGTCGCTGAGCGCGCCGATGCCCTTCGCCCCCACCTTGCGCCGCAGGGCCTTCATCATCATGTAGTCAGCACGCGTATGGATCTGCCCATGCCACTTCAACAGGAAATGCACGGCCATGCCGCGCACGGTGTGGTGGTGGCGGTCCTCGGCGGGAATGCCGCGCAGGCCCGGCTTGATGGTATGGCCCAGGGAGAGCACGTGCGCGAGCTCGGGCGAACCCGTGGCCAGGCAGAGGCCGTGCAGCAGGCTGGCAAGCTCGTCGAGGAAGCCGGCATGGGCGCTCACGGTCTTGCTCTGCTCGTGCAGGCGGAAAACGGCCAGGTCCACGGCGTCGAAGCGCAGGTGGTCGGTGCCGTGGCGGAAGAGCAGCTGCCACCAGAGCTCCACGTCCATCACGTACCGCAGCGCCGGGTCCACACCGCCGATGGCACGCACCAGGTCCATGCGGTAGAAGGTGGCCGGCTGGTTGATCACGGGGTCCCGGAAGAGCTGGTCGGCATCGCGCGGGTCGTTCAGCCGGTCGAAGGGCCGGTCACCATCGGGATGCCGGTGGATCACCAGCCCGCCGAACACGCGCAGCTGCGGATCGGCCGCGAAGGCCTCGGATACGCGCCGCAGCGCACCGGGCACGAGGAGGTCGTCGCTGTTCAGCCAGCCGAACACCTCGCCCGACGCGTGCGCCAGCCCCTTGTTGATGGCATCGCTCTGGCCCTTGTCGGGCTCGCTGCACCACCAGGCAAGCCCGCCGGCATGCGCGCGGATGATGCGGTCGGACCCATCGGTGCTGCCGCCGTCCACCACGATGTGCTCCACCTCGGCACCCTCCTGCCCGGCCACGGAACGCAGGCATTCCGCCAGGTACGGGGCCTGCTGGTAGCTGGGACTGATGAGCGAGATGCGCGGTGCCATGATCAGTGTACGGCCGAAAGTACCGCGCGATAGATGTCGAGCACCTCGCCGGCATAGCGCTCCACGCTGAAGCGCGCAGCTGCGCCGCGTGCGGCCTCCTCCCCCAGCCTGCGTGCCAGCGCTCGGTCGGTCGCCAGACGCTCCATCCGCGCGGCGAGGGCCTCGGCACCGCCGGGGTAATGCAGGCCGTTCACGCCGTCCTCCACCAGTTCGAGCGTTCCACCGGATGCATGCCCGATCACCGGCAGCGCGCAGGCCATGCCCTCCACCGTCACGCGGCCCATGGCCTCGTTGCGCGAGCACATTAACAGCGCGTGGGCTTCGTGGAACAGCGGGAACGGGTCCTTCACGAAGCCCTTCAGCTCCACGACATCCGCCACGCCCAGTTCCGCGATGCGCTGTTTCAGGGCGGCATCGCGACCATCACCCGCGATCTGCAGTCGTGCCGATATACCGCGTGCCTTCAGCAAGGCCATGGCCTCCACGGCTTCCAGCTGACCCTTCGAGGGATGGATGAGGCCCAGCAGCAGGAAGGTGAACGGTCCTGGGTTCGACCACCGCGACTCGCTGCCCTGGAGCAGCTCGGCGTAGCGCTGGGCGCGCAGCACGCCGTTGTAGATCCGCGTGATGCGGTCGAAGGGACCGGTGTAGCGGAGGATGTCCTCCTGCACGGCATTGGAGATGGCGATCAGCCGGTCGGCGGTGCGCAGCGCGCGTCCGTAACCGCGTGCGCCTGCATCCAGATGGAGCAGGTATTGCCGCTCCGGAAGCTCTCGGATGTGCCACACGAGCGGCAGACCGGTGGTGGCCTTCAGACCGTGCGCCACCCCCACGGCCGCGCTATTGGCGTGCAGGAGTTGCGCGTCCCAAGCCTTCACCTGTGCGGCCAGTGCGGGTAGGACCGCGCGGTTGCCGGCGGCACGTTCCCGGGCCTTCCGCTCCTGCTGCCAACGCTGCCGCAACCGGTGGTACCATCGTCCGCTGGCGTGGCGCTCGCTCATCCAAGGCTGGAAGGGGATCACGGCATGCGGCACGCCTTCCCGTTGCAGCGCGTGGACCAGGTCGCCTGCGCGGGGCAGCAGCACATGCGGCAGCAACGCACCCCGGTCGCGCAGTTCCAGCAGCAGGTCGAGCAGGCTTCGGTTGGCCCCGTAGAGCTCGGGGTAGTGCGTGAGGTATGCGACGCGGATGGGCGCGGCCATGGTCACCGGCGAAAGTACCGTTCACCGGCGTGCCGCGTGGGCAAGGATGACAGCGAGCCGCTCCAGGCTGTCCTCCACACGGTGCTCACGCTCAACGCACGAGCGGCCCGCCTGTCCCATTCGCAGGGCCAGGGCGGGATCGGCGGCGAGCATGCCAAGGTGCTCCGCCATCGCGGCCAGTTCGCGCTCGGGGCTCAGCAGTCCGCTCACACCGTGCTCCACCACATCGGGGATGCCGGCGTGGCGCGTGGCCACCACGGGCAGCCCGCTGGCCATGGCCTCCAGCACGCTCAGCGGTGTCCCTTCATGGTCGTTGTCCGCAGTGACGACGCTGTGCTGCACGAAGGCGCGGGATGCGGCCATGCGCTCCGCCACCTGATCGGGGGTGAGCACACCGGGAAGTTCCACCACGCCCTCCAACCCCAGCGCGGCCACCAGCTGGCGGGTGCTGTCCCACAGCGGACCGTTGCCGGCCATGGTGAGCCGCATGGCGGGATCGCGCTGCCACGCATGATGGAAGGCCATGAGCGTGAGCTGCGGCGCCTTCTTGTCCACGAAGCGGCCCACGGCGATGAAGTGCGGCGGGGCCTGGTCAGGCCGTCCGGCGCGGAAGCGCTCCACGTCGATGCCGTAGCAGTTGTAGTGGAGCTTCGCGCGGTCGGCGCCGAGCGCGAGCAGCTGCTGTTCCATCTCGCGGCTCACCACCACCAGGGCGGCGGCCTCCTTGATGATGCGGCGGTAGTTCGCGTGGTCCTTCAGCAGCTTCACGTGGAACGCGTCGATGCCGTGGAAGTGCACCACCAGCGGCACTCCGGCGCGTTGGCAGGACTCCAGCATCGCTTCCCCCGTGGGACCGTACTCGGCGAGCACCACGTCGATGCGGTGGCGCTTCAGCAGGCGTGCGATGCGGCGGCGCAGCAGGTCCTCCGGCGCGGCGCCCAGCAGCTTCGCGGCCACGCGGCGGGCCAGGGTGGGCGGCAGCAGCAGGTTCCCTTCGGCATCGCGCTTCGGCAGGTGGCCGTCGGTGAGCACCAGGGCCACACCGGCCAGCCGACGGATGTGCGCAGCGATGAAGGTCTCGCTGTACGCGTTCCGGTTGGGGCTGACGATGGCGATGCGCATGGGGTCAGCTACGCAGGCGGGCGATCGCATGGGCGAGCCGTGGGTGGTGGAACAGGATGTGGTTGCGCAGAGGCTCACGAGGTCCGGCGGTATGGCCCGGTAACGCCCACAGGCCCTTCCAGAACGCCCCTGCCTCCGCCGGCGACCCATTATCGATGCTGTACTGGAACGCCTCCTTGTGCACGGCCACCGAGCGCGCGTCCACGGCGGTCTGAAGCTCCGCGGGCACCATGCCGCGAAGCTCGCGCAGGCAGGCCAGGTTCACCTGCAGCTTGTGCACGCGCCCCTTGGAGGAGATGAGCCCGCCGGCATGCACCTTGCGGACGGCCGTGTGCCTGTCGATGTAGCCGATGGGACCCTTGCCGGCCATGTGGGCGACCAGGATCCGATCGCCGATCGGGGCGGTGAGGAAGGCCGGTGGCGACGGATACAGCAGGTCGCGCCGGAAGAGGAAGGTGGCCGCAGGGATGTGGTTCCGAGCGTTCAGGTCGCGCAGCGTCACATCGCCTTCCGGCACCCGGCCGCTGAGCCAGGTGCGCAGGTGATCGGTGCGTTCACCGTTCAGCAGCTCCCAGGCGTTGGTGAAACAGGCGCTCAGTTCGGGCCTGCGCTCCATCAGGTCCACCTGGTGCTGGAGCTTCCCCGGATCGGTCCAATGGTCGTCGCCGGGGCATAGGGCGATGTACCGGCCCCGCGCGCGCTCGCACAGGTCGAGCACGTTCGCAAGTCCGGTGGGCCTTCCCATGCTGTGCATCGCGTCCTTCCGGTCGCGCAGCACCAGGCGGATGCGGTCCGCATGCCCGGCCGCGAGCCGCAGGCACGTCTCGCGGGTGCCATCGGTGCTGCCGTCCTCACCGACCAGGTGCTCCACCGGGAAGGTGGTGCGCTGCGCGAGGACACCGGCGACGTTCTGCGCGATGTACGGCGCGTTCTGGCAGGTGATCGTCACCACGCTCACCAAGGGGTCCGGTGGCACCCGGTTCGCGACCTCCTGCGTCATGCGTCCACGGGATCGGGGTCCACCTCCAACAGCATGTGGTCGTAGATGTGGTCGTACACGTCGAGCATCTCGGCCATCGAGGGGAACTCGAACAACAGCAGGCCCAGGCGGAAGCGCGAGTCGGTGAACCGGCCCACGCGGTCACCGGGCGCCACGTTCATCGAACGATGGAACACGTAAGGCGTCACGCGCGGCGAAAGGTCGAAGGAGCGCAGCCGTCCCGACCGCAGCGCATGCACCACGCAGTGCGACACGTAGCGCTCGCGCTCGGGCCCTGCGGCGAGCTCGAAGGCATCGCCCATGCACTGCTGCAGCGAGATGGTCATCAGGTCCACGCCGGTGCGCAGGTGGTACAGCGTGTTGAGCATGTTGCCGCCGTTGCGCGCGCCGATGTCCACCACGATGGGACGGCCGTCAAGGTCCTCGAAGAGGTCGATGTTGAACACGCCCTGGCGGAGACCCAGGTGCGAGACCAACCGCTGCACATCCGCGATCGCTGCGTCCACAAGGCGGCCATCGAGCGTGCCGGGAATGGTCACCCCCCGGGGCACCAGCCCGTTGATGAGGTCATTGAAGTGCACGTCGCCGAAGCAATGGAAGAGCACCCGGCCTTCGTGGATGAGGGCATCGCCGGTCATCTGGCGGCCCTTGCGCGGCAGGTACTCCTCCACGATCGCACGCCGGGCCCTGGAAAGGCCGATGGCATCATCCCACAGCCTTCCGGCCTCCCCCACCTTCAGCCCGGGTGGAAGGCGGTGCACGCCCTTGCTCCCGCTGGTGTCCACGGGCTTGATGATGCCGCCATGGGGCCACGCGTCGGCCGCAGCGCACAGGTCGGCGGGCCCTTCGGCGTGCAGCACCCGCGGCGCCGGGATGCCGAGCGCGTGCTGCACGGCGCGGAACGTGGTCTTGTCCTGGATGCGTTGGGTGGCCTCGAAGGCGTTGCCCGGCAGGCCGAGCTGTTCGGCCACGTAGGCCGCGGTGACGGCAGCGGGATCGGAGGCATAGGCGGAGATCCCGGAGATGCGCTCCTTTCGCGCCACGTTCAACACGGCGACCAGGTCCGTGGTGCTCACGTTGTGGTAGGCGTCCGCATACCGATGGCCCGGGTTGCCCGGAAGGTAGTCGCAGGTGACCACGCGGTAGCCGAGCTCCTTCGCTTTCTGGATCGCGGTCACTTGGATGTCGGCACCGCCGAGCATGAGCAGCGTTCGTTGCGCCATGACAGGGCTCGAATGTAGAGGCTTCGCCTGTAGAACAGCGTCAACGCGTGAAGGCATCACGTAGTCTGCGCACGATGGCACGCGGATGGCGCACGAACCACAGCGGTACGCGCCGCATTTCCTCCAGAACATAAAGCCGGCGGTCCGTTCTGGAGGCCCCTGCGCGGATATGCTGCCAGTGCACGCGGCAGAGCTGTTCAATGGGGCCCGTATAACGCCAGTGAAAATGCCGGTCCAGGTTCATCCACATCAACAGGCGCAGGTGGTGGAAAAGCGGTCCATTGTGCAGGGGGGAGGCCGTAACGCCACCGGCGTGCCTGCGGTAATCGCTCATCACCCCCGGTACGCGGCAAAGATGTCCTTCCCCCGCCACGAGGAGGAAAACGGTCAGGTCCAGGCTGCCCACGTAGCGCACCCAGTCCGGCAGGCGACGGATCAGCGGGCTGTTGCGGAACACGAAGCTGGACGTGTGGAAAGGCGCCAGCGTGCTGATCAGATCCGGCACCTCCATGCGTTCCTTCAGGTTCTCGCGCATCAAGCGGCCCGTATCCCGGCCGTCGTGATCGATTATCCGCGTGTCGTGGTAGGTGCCTGTGCAACGCAGGTCCTGCTCCATCATCCGCACCTGTCGTTCCAGTTTTCCCGGATCGGTCCATCGGTCATCCCCTTCGCAGATGGCGATGTAGCGGCCGCGGCAGTGCGCGTAGAGGTTCATCACGTTCCACCGGCCTGTTGGGTGGCCGTGCAGGAAGATGGTGTTGCGCCGGTCGTTGAGGAAGAGCCGTACGCGATCGGGGTGCTCGGCCGCGTAGCGTTCGCAGATGGCCCGTGTGCCATCGTCCGAGCCGTCCTCTCCGATCAGCACTTCCATGGAGAAGGTGGTGCGCTGGCCCAGGATGCCGTCCAGGCATTCGGCGATGAGGCCTGCGTGCCGGTATGTGGGCACGATCACCGAGATGACGGGGTCAACGGGTGGCACCGGGCTCATCGCGCAGCAGGGAGTACATCAACAGGTCGTGGAACGCATCATCCTTGTATACAGCC
>JBIJCH010000064.1:0-8697 GCA_044344815.1 Flavobacteriales bacterium
CCGCAGCGAGATCGCGCGGTTGATGAAGGAGTACGACGAGAAGAAGAAGCGCGAGGCCAACGCCGATGCCGAGTACGCCAAGGCCATGGCCGCCGGTGAGGCTGCGATGACGGCGGCGGACTACAAGAAGGCCGTGGAGTCCTTCAACGGGGCGCTGGCCTTGAAGCCGAGCGACCCCAAGGCCACGGCCCGCCTGAGCGATGCCAAGATGAAGCTGGAGGCGCAGGACGCCGACAAGCAGAAAGAGGCCCAGTACGCCGCGCTGATCAAGGAGGCCGACGGGCTCTTCGGCAAGAAGGACTACGCCGGGGCCAAGGTCAAATATGAGGCCGCCAGCGACATCAAGGACCAGGAGGCCTATCCGAAGGGCAGGATCAAGGAGTGCCAGGCCTTCATCGATGAGCTGGCCAAGAAGGCCGAGGAGGAGCGCAAGGCCAGGGAGCTGGAGGAGAAGTACAAGGCCGCCATCGCCAAGGGCGACGCGGCCTTCAAGGAGAAGAAGTGGGACGCGGCGAAGGCCGGCTATAACGAGGCCTTGGGGCTGAAGGCCGCGGAGAAGTACCCCAAGGACCAGCTGGCCACCATCGACATCGCGGTGGCCGCCGAGGCGAAGAAGGCCGAGGAGGAGAAGCTGACCAAGGAAAAGGAGGCCAAGTACACTGCGGCCATCACCGCCGCCGATGCCGCCTTCAAGGCGCAGAACTGGGAACAGGCAAAGACCAAGTACAACGAGGCCCTCACCATCAAGTCCGGGGAGAAGTACCCCACGGACCAGCTGGCCGCCATCGACAAGACCCTGGCCGATCTGGCCAGGAAGGCCGAGGAGGACCGCAAGAAGAAGGAACTGGACGAGGCCTATACCGCGGCCATCGCCAAGGCCGATGCGGCCTTCAAGGCGAAGAAGTGGGACGAGGCCAAGGCCGGGTACAACGAGGCGTTGGGGCTGAAGTCCGCCGAGAAGTATCCGAAGGACCAGCTCGGCGCTATCGACACGGCCATCGCTGACGAGGCGGCCAAGGCTGATGAGGAGCGCAAGAAGAAGGAGCTCGATGAAGCCTACGCCGCAGCCCTTGCCAAGGCCGACGCCGCCTTCAAGAGCAAGGGGTGGGAGGAGGCCCGGGCCGGCTACAACGAGTCACTGAAGCTGAAGGCCGCAGAGAAATACCCGAAGGACCAGCTCACGGCCATCGACGCGGCCATCGCCGAGGAGAAGCGGCTTGCCGAGGAGGAGAAGGCCCGGCAGGATAAGGAGACGCGCTACCAGAAGCTCATTGACAACGCCAACGAGCTCTTCCAGAACGAGAACTACGAGGCGGCCAAGGGCAAGTATCAGGAAGCATCAGTGGTGAAGCCCGAGGAGCGCTTCCCCAAGGACAAGATGGCCGAGTGCGACGCCAAGATCGCCGAGCTGGCGCGCCTGGCGGCCGAGGAGCAGAAGCGGCAGGAGCTGGAGGCCAAGTACAACGAGCTGATCGCAAAGGCCGACAAGAACTACGACGGGGAGAAACTGGCCGAGGCCTTGAAGGACTACAAGGACGCGCTGCAACTGAAGCCCAACGAACAGCACCCGAAGGACCGCATCGGCGCCATCGAGCAGCGGCTGGATGCGGCCGCGCGGGAGAAGGCCGAGAAGGAGCGCCTGGAGCGGGAGAAGGCCGACCTGGAGAAGCGTTATGCCGATGCGGTTGCCAAGGCCGACGCAGCGTTCAATGCCAAGCAGTACGCGAACGCCAGGGTGAGCTACCAGGACGCCCTCAGCATCAAGGCGGGCGAGAAGCACCCCACCGAGCGGCTGGCCGAGATCGACCGGATCCTCGCGGACCAGGCCGCCGCCGACGAGGCTGCGCGCCTGAAGGCCGAGCAGGACGCCGCGGAGCGTGCCCGGATGGAGGAGGAGCGCCGCCGCAGGCAGGCCGAGCTGGACGCCGTGGAGGCCAGCTACCGCGATGCGGTGGCGGCCGGTGACCTGGCCTTCGGTCAGAAGAACTACGATGTGGCCCGTGAGCGCTACACCCAGGCGCTCACCATCAAGCCCGAGGAGAAGTACCCCAAGGACCAGCTGGCCCGGATCGAGACCGAACTGGCCGAACGGCTGAAGGCAATGGACGATGCGGCCCGGCTGGCCGAGGAGCAGCGCAGGCTGGAGGAGGAGCGCCGCCGCAAGGAGGCCGCCGATGCCGAGGCCGCCCGCCTGGCCGCCGAGGATGAGCGCCGCCGCCTGGAAGGGGAGAAGGCCCGAGAGGCGGAGTATATGCGGGTGATCACCGAGGCCGATGCCGCCTTCGGTGAAACACGGTACAGCGATGCCCGGTCACTTTACACGCAGGCGCTCGACATCAAGCCGCAGGAGACCTATCCACAGGCCAAGATCGAGCAGATCGACAAGCTGCTGGCCGAGATCGAACGCAAGCGCCGCGAGGCCGAGCTGGCGACCGCGAAGAAGGAGGAGGAACCGCCGCCACCGCCCCCCCAGCGAGGCGGCGGCCGCATCGACGCGACCAAGGAGCAGGAGGCCATCGAGTTCATGCGCGAGGCACGTGCCCGTGAGGAGGCCGAGAAGTACGAGCGCATCAAGAAGCTGAAGGCCGATGTGAACGAGGAGGAGCTCGGCAACGCCACGACGGCCGCCACGCGGCGAGAGGGCGGTGTCGCCCAGAAGCGGAGCTACGAGGAAGGGGCGGGGCTGTACCAGGGCCGCGACGGCATGCGGCGGTCCTACCTGGACGAGCTTGCGGCGCGGAAGGAAGAGCTCGCCGAGGCCGAGCGGCAGCGCAGGGAGCGCTTCGACGCGGTGCGCGACCAGGCCTACGCCGGCAAGGTGGGCACCGAAACGGCCATCGCCGAGCGCAGCACCACTTGGAACGAACGGCACGAGCGCAGTGTGGAGGATGCCCAGGCCGAGCAGGAGGCCTTCCGGGAGCGCATGGCCCAGGTGGCCCAGGCAGGCACCGACCGCTCGGGGCAGGCCAAGGCCCAGGCCGATGCGCTGGCCGCGGAACAGGCCCGCATGAAGGAGCGCGGGGACAGGCTCCAGGAGGAGCAGAACACCCAGGTGGCGGCCGAGAAGCAGCGCCTGGCCGACCGCGAGGCCCAGCTGATCAACAGGAGCCAGGACCAGCGCTTGGCGCAGAAGGAGCAACTGGACCGCACCCCGCTGAACCAGCCCAAGAGCTTCAACGATTACAACCGCAGCAAGCTCGCCACCGAGTATCCGCAAGGCGTCACCGAGGAGAGCTACACCGAAGGCAACAAGGTGATCATCCGGCGTGTGGTGGTGAACGGCAACAAGGCCGATCAGTACAGCAAGGTGATCGCCAAGTGGGGCACCTTCTACTTCAAGAACGGCCAGAGCATCAGCGAACAGGTCTGGATCCGCGACACCCAGCAGTAACGCGGTGGTGGCGCCAGGCAGGGCGTCACGGCCATCGGCGCACCGCCACCCGCTTCATGGAACAGGAAGGCCCCGCCGGTGCGGGGCCTTTCTCCTTGGGTCCGGCGGTCGCCGATCAGGGCTTCGGTCCGGTGCCGTTACCCTTGTTGCGCCTCAACTGGTCCACCAGCTTCACCACCTGGTCCGGTTCGATCTGCTTGCCCACGATCTTCCGGTCGGCGTCCACCAGGAAAAAGCGCGGCGTGCTGTAGATGTCCCAGGTGTCGGAGTAGTTCAGGCTCTCGATGGTGGTCAGCCCGGGGATGAACTTGCTGCTGTTCCTGCGGGCCTCGTCGTACACGTGCCAGGTGAGCCCCACGTTGGTCCATTTCAACCCTTTCTCGCGGATGAAGGCCTTCCAATCGGCGAAGAGCGTGCTGTCCGTGGCCTTGGCCACCGCATACACCTCGATGCCGTTGGGCTTCAGTTTCTCCTCATACTGCTTGTGGAGGTCTGGAAGTGTCTTCTTGCAATGGCCGCAGTGCGGGTCCCAGAACACGATGTACACGTATTCGCTGGGCATCTTGTACATGTCGATCCAGCGCTGTTCGGTGGTGTCGGTGAGGATGATGTTGCGCGCCTTGGCGCCGATCACCAGGGGTGCCTGCTTGCGGGCTCGCTCGCACAGCTTGTCCAGCTTGTCCTTGGGCATCCAGGTGGCCTTGCTGGCCTCGCCGCCCTTGGGGCAGTAGTAGGTCTGCGCCATGTGCACGAACACGGCGTCCATGCCCATGATCTCGCTGGTCTCGTACGTGTAGGTGATGTTGTGCACCGCGAACTTCCACAGCTCGGGCGTGCTGCTCATGCGGGCCACCAGGTCATCGGCGAGCCTGTTGATGGTATCAGGGATCTGGGGCACCACCTTGCCGATGTACTCCTCGAACTTGTTCTGGAACACCGGTGTGCGCAGGATGCGCTCGTCCGTAAGGTCGGTGTTGTCCCAGAAGTGCTTCCGGTAGGTGTAATAGGTGGCCAGGCTGTCCACGGAACCATCAGCCCGCTTCACCTCGGTGCGTTCCGGCTCGATGCTCATGCGGATGATGGCGGCGGCGAAGGTGCCCGGTGCCTTGTCCACGGCATCCTTCATGTAAGCCCGCACCTCCTGGTCAAGCCCGTTCAGCCGCTCCTGGTCGCGGGCCTTGGCGAGGGGGTCGCTGGTGGCCTCGATGCGGGCACGAATGGCCTCGCCCTCCTGCTTCTTGGCGTTCAGGAAGTTCACGTAGTCCAGGAAGACCTGGTTCTCCTTGGACCTCACGACCTTCAGGTCGCCCAGCAGGTCCTGGGTGCTGGTGGTCATCACCACCTCGGGCTCGTTCACCAGGATCTCGAAGTATTTGGGACCGGGCGCCACCACGGCGTACACCCCGGCCTTGTACCCCTTTTTCCGCTGGAACACCACCTTCCCCTTGGCGTCGGCCACGGCGGTGTCGTTGTAATACAACTTGTTCCCGTAATAGTTGGCCAGGAAAACGGTGTCCTTGGACAGCCCCGTGATGGTGAACTCCATCCGTCGTTCGGGGTCCTGGGCCAGCGAGGGCAGCGCGCAGAGCAGGGCGCCGAGAATGGCAAGGCGGTTGAGCATGGAGCCCAAAATTAGGAGGGGGGTGGGCGGGGGCATGGCCGTTAACGATCTTTTGACGCCCAGCGATCAACATGCCACGGTGGGCTCAGGCAACTTTCCCGTGGCGCCGCCGTCTTTCCTTCGCTTACCTTTGAACTACCTGAACCAATGCAGCCGACCATGGTACGCACGATCCTCACCGCCCTGCTGCTCACGACGGCTTTCGGCGCCTTCGCCCAGCGTCCTGATTTCGAACCCATCGACAACGATGCGATGGCCGCCACGGCCGCCAAGCACATGAAGGAGGTGGACCGCCTGGTCGACCTTTCGGCCGAACAGGAGCGCATGCAAGGCCAGCCGAAGGAGGATGTGGAAGCCGACATGAAGAGCCAGGAAGTGGCCATCGGCCAGTACATCGACCGCGAGCTCGAGAAGGTCCTTACGCCCGCCCAGATGTACACCTGGCGCGAGCGCTCCAAGCAGTGACCTGGCACCGTTGACCATTCCGAAGGGTCGCCCCACGGGCGGCCCTTTTCCTTTTCAGGCCTGTGCGGCCGCCTGGGTCTTGAACTCGCTGGTGGTGTGGAACGTGATCTCGGGGTTGCCACGGCGCTCCAGGTCGAGCATGTAGGCCGAAGGGGCCATGAACACGGGGTTGCCGTCCTTGTCCTGCACGACCTGCAGGGTCTTTGTGCGGATGAAGCGGTCCAGGGCGGCGGGGTCGGTGCTGGTGAGCCAGCAGGCCTTGTGGGCCGGTATGGTCTGGAACTCGCACGCGGCGCCGTACTCGTGCTCGAGGCGGTAACGGATCACGTCGAACTGCAGGTCGCCCACGCAGCCCACGATCTTCTTGTTGCCGGGCTGCTGGGTGAAGAGCTGCGCCACGCCCTCGTCGGTGAGCTGGCGGATGCCCTTTTCCAGCTGCTTGCTGCGCATGGGGTCCTTGTTGATGAGCTCGCGGAACAGCTCGGGGCTGAACTCGGGGATGCCGCGGAAGTTGAAGAGGGCGCCCTCGGTGAACGTATCGCCGATCTTGAACTGGCCGGTATCGAAGAGCCCGATCACATCACCCGGCCAGGCCTCGTCCACAATGGTCTTCTGGGCGGCCAGGAAGGTGGTGGGGGTGGAGAATCGTACGTCCTTGTCCAGCCGCACGTGGTGGTAATAGGTATTGCGCACGAACCGGCCGCTGCATACCCGCAGGAAGGCGATGCGGTCGCGGTGGTTGGGGTCGAGGTTCGCGTGGATCTTGAACACGAACCCGCTGAACTTGGGCTGGTCCGCCCCGGCGGTGGCGCGATGCGCACGAAGGTGTCGAGCACCTCCTTCACCCCGAAGTTGTTGAAGGCGCTGCCGAAGAAGACGGGGGCGGTGCGACCGGCCCGGTATGCTTCCAGGTCCAGCGTGCCGTATACGCCGTCCACCAGCTCCACGTCGTGCCGCAGTTGCGTGGCGGCATCCTCACCCACCTGCTCGTCCAGGCGCCGGTCGTTCAGGTCGTCGATGTGCACCGCACCCGCCTCCACCTTGGTCTTCACCTCCTCGAACAGGCGCAGGTCCTTGTCGTACAGGTCGTACACCCCCTGGAAGGTGGCGCCGATGCCGATGGGCCAGCTCAACGGGGTGACCTTGATGGAGAGCTCCTTCTCCAGCTCATCGAGCAGGTCGAACGCATCCCGGCCCTCCAGGTCCAGCTTGTTGATGAACACCATCACCGGGGTGTTGCGCATGCGGCACACCTCCATCAGGCGGCGGGTCTGCTCCTCCACACCCTTCACGCAGTCCACCACCAGCACCACGCTGTCCACCGCCGTGAGCGTGCGGTAGGTGTCCTCGGCGAAGTCCTTGTGGCCCGGGGTGTCAAGCAGGTTGATCAGGCAGTCCCCGTACTCGAAGGTCATCACGCTGGTGCTCACCGAGATGCCGCGCTGGCGCTCGATCTCCATGAAGTCGCTGGTGGCGCCCTTGCGGATCTTGTTGCTCTTCACCGCTCCGGCGGTCTGGATGGCACCACCGTACAGGAGGAACTTCTCCGTGAGGGTGGTCTTGCCGGCGTCGGGGTGGCTGATGATGGCGAAGGTGCGCCGGCGTGCGATCTCGTCCTTGAGGGCCATGGAGGGGCTTTCCGTGAAAGGCCGTCAAAGGTAGTTGCCGTGTTCATCGGGCGGTCCGACCGCTCCGTCGGGCCATCGGCGTTGCGCATATCGGGTGATGGTATCTTCCGCCTCAAACCCTGCAAGCCCTCATGAAAAGGACCATCACTCTGCCGATCCTGGGCGCCGCACTGGCACTACAGGCCCAGAACCCTGTGGAGCTCCAACTGAACAACTGGGCCACCGGCCTCACCGAACCGGTCGACATCGCGCACTGCGGCGACAGCCGGCTCTTCGTGGTGCTGCAACCCGGCGTGATCCGGATCATCACCGACAGCATGACCGTGCTGCCCACCCCGTTCCTCAACATCCAGTCCATCGTGAACGATGCGGGCAATGAGCAGGGGTTGCTGGGACTGGCGTTCGATCCCGCCTACGCGAGCAACGGCTATTTCTATGTGCACTACACCGGGGGCTCGGGCAACGGCTTCAGCGTGGTGTCCCGGTTCACAGTGTCGGCCGACAGCAACATCGCCGACGTGAACAGCCAGGTGGTGCTCTTCACCTGGCCGCAGCCGTTCGCGAACCACAATGGCGGCGACCTGGAGTTCGGACCGGACGGCAACCTGTACATCGCCCTTGGCGATGGCGGGAGCGCCGGTGACCCGCAGGGCAACGCGCAGGACCTGACCGACCCGCTGGGTGACATCCTGAGGATCCGGCCGGAACCCGACAGCACCTATTCCATCCCTGCGGACAATCCGTGGGTGAACGCCGGCGGTGACACCCTGCCCGAGATCTGGGCCAGCGGCCTGCGCAATCCGTTCCGCTTCGGTTTCGATGCGCTCACCGGGGATGTGTGGATCGGTGATGTGGGCCAGAACGCCTGGGAGGAGATCGACCTCTGGCCCGGCGGCACCGTGGGCGCCCCGAACTTCGGCTGGCGCTGCTACGAGGGGATCGCGCCCTACAACACCTCAGGCTGCCAGCCTCAGAACGTGTACGTACCTCCGGTCACCGTTCACGAGAACGTATTCACCGGCGGCGACTGGTGCTCGAGCATCGGTGGGCGCGTGTACCGCGGCACCCAGTTCCCGCGGCTCCAGGGGCGCTACATCTACACCGATTACTGCGCGGCCGAGTTCTGGTCGCTCACGCCCGACGGCCTTGGCGTGTGGAACGATGAGTTGCTGCTCGACGGGGCCGGCCAGGGATGGGTATGCATCGCCGAAGGCAACGACGGTTCCCTGTACACCTGCAACCAGCTCACCGGTGTGGTGCGCAAGATCGTTGACCGCTGTCCGATGGACCCGCCCGCCATCACCAATGACGGCACTTCGCTCACCAGCACCACCGCTGACGGCTACCAGTGGTTCCTGAACGGCACGTTGGTCACCGGCGCCACCGGCCAGAGCTTCACGCCGACCCTGAGCGGGGACTACCACGTGGTGGGCTCCTTTGCGAACGGCTGCGAATTGAGCAGTGATACCATCGCCTTCGCGATCACCGGACTGGCGGACCTTGGCCTCCAGGACATGCGGGTGTTCCCCGTACCGGCGAACGAGGTGCTCCTGATCGAACATGATGGCGCCTCGCAAGGCGCAGCGTTGGTG
>JBIJCH010000121.1:0-6503 GCA_044344815.1 Flavobacteriales bacterium
AGCTGCACGCTGCAGGTGCAGAACGGCGGCGGCGTGGTAAGCCAGAAGGTGGTTGTGGAGTAGGCGAGGGGCAGGGCAAAAGGCACAAGGGGTCAAAGTGCGGCAGCTCCCATTGGCCGGTCACCATTGAACATTCGCCTTCCTCAAGCACCCTCGCACACTTTGCCTCCCGTCACCCCTGCACCGCCGCGATCCCCGGCAAAACCTTGCCTTCCAAGTATTCCAACATCGCGCCGCCGCCGGTGCTCACGTAGCTGATCTTGTCGGCCAGGCCGAACTGGTTCACCGCGGCCACGCTGTCGCCGCCGCCCACCAAGCTGAAGGCGCCCTTGCCGGTGGCCTCGGCCACGGCCTGCGCGATGGCGATGGTGCCCTGCTGGAAGGGCTTCATCTCGAACACGCCCATCGGGCCGTTCCACAACAGCGTTCTGCTGCGCAGGATGGCGGCGCGGCAGGCCTCGATGCTCTTGGGGCCGATGTCCAGGGCCATCCAGCCGTCGGGCACGGCGTTGGCCGCGCACTGGTCGGTGTTGGCGGTCTCGGCGAAGGCGTCGGCCACCACGGCATCGGTGGGGATGTGGAGCTTCACGCCCTTGGCCTCGGCCTCCTGGATGATGCCGCGGGCGGTGTCGAGCAGGTCGTCCTCCACGAGGCTGGCGCCGGTCTGGCCGCCCATGGCCTTCACGAAGGTGTTGGCCATGCCACCGCCGATGATCAGCTCATCGCACTTCCCGATGAGGTTCTGCAGCACCTCGATCTTGCTGCTCACCTTGCTGCCGCCCACGATGGCGGTCATGGGGCGCTGCGGGCCTGTCCCGGCCGCCGAGCCGGGGTCGCCCAACACCTTGCCCACGCTGTCGATCTCGGCCTGCATGAGGTAGCCGAACAGCTTGGCGGTGGGGAAGAACTTCGCCACGATGGTGGTGCTGGCGTGCGCGCGGTGGGCCGTGCCGAAAGCATCGTTCACGTACACGTCGCCGAGCTCGCCCAGGCTCTTGCTGAAGGCCTCGTCGCCGCCCTCCTCCTCGGGGTGGAAGCGCAGGTTCTCCAGCACCAGCACCTCGCCGGGCTTGAGCGCTGCGGCCTTGGCCTTGGCGTCGGGGCCCACACAATCGGTGGCGAAAAGCACGGGCCTGCCGAGCAGGGTGCTCAGGTGCTCGGCCACGGGCTTCAGGCTCATCGCCGGGTTCACCTTGCCCTTGGGCCGGCCCAGGTGGCTCATGAGGATGGCGCTGCCACCGTCCTTCAGGATCTTGTTCACGGTGGGCACGATTGCGCGGGCGCGTGTGTCGTCCGTCACCTTGCCGGTGGCGTCCTGGGGAACGTTGAGGTCCACGCGGACAAGGGCTTTCTTGCCGGCGAAGGAGAAGGTGTCCATGGTCAACATGGGCGCGAAAGTATTCCTCAGGCCACGCTCGGGGTGCCGATGTGGAAATGGGCGAATGTGGAAATGTGGCTTCCCGGAGAACCACGCGCATTTCGATCTTCGCACAGCGGTTCACGGCCGTCCTTCATTTGCACATTCGCACGTTCTCACATTTCCACATTGCTTTTCACCCGGGTCATCGGTCACGCCACGCTGAAGGCGAAGCTCATCGGCAACATCCGCGAGGGCCGCGTTCCGCATGCGCAGTTCTTCCTGGGCCCGCGGGGCAGCGGGGTGCTGCCGTTGGCGCTGGCCTATGCGCGCTACCTGCTGTGCACCGACCGCGGCCAGGCCGATGCCTGCGGCAAGTGCCCGAGCTGCGTGCAGCTGGACAAGCTCACGCACCCCGACCTGCACCTGATCTTCCCGATCTTCCTGAGCGAGAAGGGCAAGACCTGTGACCCGCTGGTGCCCGCGTGGCGCACGCTGGTGCTCAAGGAGCCCTACCTCGACAACACGCTGTGGCGCGAGGAGCAGGAGGGCGGCGACAACAAGCAGCTGCGCATGGGCGTGGACATCGCCGCCGAGATCCAGCGCAAGCTGAGCCTGAAGGCGTACAGCGGCGGCTGGAAGGTGATGCTGATCTGGCTGCCCGAGTTCGTGGACACCGCGGCCGCCAACAAGCTGCTGAAGATCCTGGAGGAGCCCGAGCCCGGCACGGCGATCGTGATGGCCGGCCACAACCCCGAGCTCATGCTGCCCACCATCCTGAGCCGCGTGCAGCTGGTGAAGGTGCCCGCGCTGGGCGCGCTGGAGGTGAAGGACGCGTTGCTGGAGCGCTTCACCGACCTGAAGGAGGAGGACGCGCTCACCATCGCGGTGCGCAGCGACGGCGACCTGCTGGAGGCCTGCGCCATGGCGGGCAAGAGCGAGGAGGAGCTCTTCGTGCTCTTCCGCGACTGGCTGCGCGCGTGCTACGGCAACAAGGTGGCCGACATCAACGCCTTCGCCGAGCACTTCGGCAAGATGGGCCGCGAACGCCAGAAGGCCCTGATGCGCTACGGCCTCTACCTCATCCGCCAGTGCGTGATGCAGTGGCAGCAGGTGCCCGCACTGGTGACGGTGTCGGGCGGGGAGCACGAGTTCGTGCAGAAGTTCGCCCCGCTGCTCAACGAGCGCAACGTGGAGGGCATCCGGCAGGAGCTGGAGACCGCCCACGGCCACCTGGAGCGCAACGCCAACCCCAAGCTCCTGTTCGTGGACCTGAGCTATCGGTTGACGATGCAGCTGCGGGGGAGGTAAGTGGGGGCGAGGAGGCCCTCGTTATCTTTGAGATGAGCCGATCATGAGCGAACTGAAGCAACAGCAGGAAGAACTGATCCGGCGGATCAAAGCCACGCGCAGCACGTCGAAGCTTGAAGCTGTGAGGGCGGTGCTGGACCAGCGCGGGCCGGTCGTTCACGGACGCTGAGATCGCGGAACTCGAGCAGATCCGGGAGGAGCTGGTCTCGGGCAAGCGGAAGGGAAAGGCATGGACCGCCCTGCACCGTGAGCTTGCCGGCGGAAGAAAGGAATGAGACGGTCCTTGATCATCGGGCCGGATGCGGAGGATGACCTGAGGGCTGCGATGGCTTGGGCAGCGTTCGGCCGGTCTTGACCAGCGGTTCCTCCAGGAGTTCAACGACCATTGCAGGGTGATCCAGGCGGTTCCAAAGGGCGCGTCTGTCCTTCGTGGCCGTATCCGGATGCTCCCGATGCGGGTCTTTGATCATGTGATCACGTTCAGCGTAGAGCCCGAGGACCGCTAACGAAAGGCCCCGCGCCCCGTCCCCACCCCCTTGTTGATGCCGGCCTCGACCCGAAGGCCCCCGGCACCCTGTCCGTCCTATCTTCGCCCCTTGTCCGCCGCCGGCGGGCAACGACGATAACCAACGGAATACCAGCGGGATGGGATGCGCAAGCTGCAGCAGCGGAAAGGACGGTAAGCCGGCCGGGTGCAAGAGCAACGGCTACTGCAGCACCAGTGGCTGCAACAAGCTCGACGTGTTCGACTGGCTGGCGGGGGTGCCCCTGCCCAGCGGCGTCACCCCGTTCGACGCGGTGGAGGTGCGCTTCAAGAACACCCGCAAGGGCTTCTTCCGCAACACCGCCAACCTGCAGCTGATGCCGGGCGACCTGGTGGTGGTGGATGCTGCCCCGGGCCACGACGTGGGCATGGTGAGCCTGGCCGGCGAGCTGGTGCGCCTGCAGATGGAGCGTAAGAACGCCGGCACCGACACCTACGAGCTGCGCAAGGTGCTGCGCAAGGCCACCCAGGAGGACCTGGACCGCTGGCACGCTGCGCGCAAGCTGGAGGACGAGACGCTCTTCGCCGCCCGCAAGGTGGTGGCCGATGCGCGCCTGGACATGAAGGTGACCGACGTGGAGTACCAGGGCGACGGTACCAAGGCCACCTTCTACTACACCAGCGAGCAGCGCGTGGACTTCCGCAACATCCTGCGCCCCCTCAGCGACCGCTTCAAGGTGAAGGTGGAGATGAAGCAGATCGGTGCACGGCAGGAGACGGGCCGCATCGGTGGCATCGGCAGTTGTGGGCGCGAGCTGTGCTGCAGCACCTGGCTCACCGACTTCCGCAGCGTGACCACCAGCGCGGCGCGCTACCAGCAGCTCGCGCTCAACCCCCAGAAGCTCGCGGGCCAGTGCGGCAAGCTCAAGTGCTGCCTGAACTACGAGCTGGACATGTACATCGAGGCGATCAAGAGCTACCCCAGCCAGAACGCCAAGCTGAAGACGCGCCAGGGCACCGGCATGCACATGAAGACCGACATCTTCACAGAGCGCATGTGGTACCTGTTCAAGAGCCCCGGCAGCGCGTCGGTGATGGCGGGCTTCCCGATCGAGACAGTGCGCGAGATCCTGGCGCAGAACAAGCAGGGTATCGAGCCCGATGTGGACCTGAACATGGTGGAGGCCGAGGAGAAGGCCAAGGTGCCGCAGGAGGCCACCTACGAGAACGTCGTGGGCCAGGACGAGCTCACGCGCTTCGACAGCAAGATCAAGAGCGGCAAGCGCACCAAGAAGCGCGGCGGCAAGGACCGCAAGCCCCAGGGCGGTGGTGGTGGCCAGCAGGCCGGGCCGAGGCCGCAGGGTGAGCGCGGTCCGCGACCCGAGGGCCAACAGGGCGAACGCGCACCCCGCCCTGATCGTCCGCCGCGCCCGGAAGGCCAGCAAGGCGAACGCGGTCCGCGCCCCGAGGGCCAGCCGCGCGGCGACCGTGGCCGGCGTGACCGTGGCCGTGGCGGCCGCGACCGTGGACCCCGTCCGGACCGCCCCCAAGGTGGTGGCGGTGGCGGCGAAGCGCCCCCCACTCCTCCTTCGGCCTGATGCGGAACACCTGGTTGCTTCCCTTCGCGGCGCTGCTGCTGGCCGGCTGCGATGGCAACATCGTGCACCAGAGCGACCTGCCGGTGGAGGGCGGTGCCTGGGACCGCGCGTGGAAGCCGGAGTTCGCCGTGGACATCACCGATACGGTGAGCGCGCACAACGTGTTCATCGACCTGCGCCACACCGGCGACTACCCGTACAGCGACCTCTACCTCTTCATCACCGCCACGGGTCCGGGCCTGCCCGCCACCCGCGACACGGTCGAGTGCCTGCTGGCCGACCCCACCGGCAAGTGGTACGGCAAGGGGCAGGGCTTCATCTTCGCCGACCGCGTGGAGGCCCAGGTGCTCTACCAGGTGAACAGACGCTTTCCCCGCAAGGGCCGTTATACCTTCCAGCTGGAGCAGGCCATGCGCGATGAGCGCCTCCCCGGCGTGATCGACGTGGGCCTGAGCGTGAAGCGCGCCCCTGCGGGCACCTGATCCACACCATGGCCAAGGCAGAAGCAACGAACAAGGGCTCGCGCTGGTACCGCCTGTGGTGGCTGGCCGTGCTGAGCCCGGTGCTGGGCCTGCTCACCATGCTGCTGATCGCTGCCAACAGCGACCTGCCCAGCACCAGCGAGCTGCAGAACCCGCGCAGCGACCTGGCCACCGCCATCCTCTTCAGCGATGGCTCGCTCATGGGCCAGTACTACAAGGAGAACCGGATCCCCGTCGACTACGAGCACATCAGTCCGCATGTGGTGAACGCGCTGATCGCCACGGAGGACGAGCGTTTCCGTGAGCACGGGGGCATCGACGTGCGCGGGACCCTGCGCGCGGCGGCTTACCTGGGGAAGAAAGGGGGCGCCAGCACCATCACCCAGCAGCTGGCGAAGATGCTCTTCACCGAGAAGCCCGGCAGCAGTTTCACCCGCGTGTTCCAGAAGTTCCAGGAGTGGATCATCGCCGCGCGGCTGGAGCGGCAGTACACCAAGGACGAGATCATCGCGCTGTACCTGAACCGCTTCGACTGGATCCACCAGGCCGTGGGCATCAACAGCGCCGCGCACATCTACTTCAGCACCACGCCCGACAGCCTGAAGGTGGAGGAGGCCGCCCTGCTGGTGGGCATGTGCAAGAACCCCTCGCTCTTCGACCCCATCCGCCGGCCCGACACCACGCTCACCCGCCGCATGGTGGTGCTGGACCAGATGCGGAGGAACGGCTACCTCTCCGACCGGCAGTACGACTCGCTGAAGGTGCTGCCCATCGGCCTGAAGTACCAGCGCGTGGACCACACCGAAGGTCCGGCGCCCTATCTGCGCGAGGTGCTGCGCGCCCAGCTGCAGGAGCTGCTGAACCGCAAGGACCCGAAGACCGGCGAGCTGCTCTTCGGCAAGCTCGATGAGAACGGGAAGAAGGTGCCCTACGACCTGTACACCGACGGCCTGCGGATCTACACCACCATCGACCGGCGCATGCAGGCCTATGGCGAGTGGGCGGTGAAGCAGCACCTGAGCACCGAGCTGCAGCCTCAGTTCTGGAAGGACCTCAAGGGCAAGAAGAAGGCGCCCTTCGACTGGCGCGTGAGCGAGGAGGAGGTGGCGCAGATCATGGAGACCGCCATGAAGCGCAGCGACCGTTACAAGACGCTGGTGGGCAAGCGCTGCGGCAACTGCGAGCGGCCCGAGCGCTACATCGTGAAGGCCGACAAGGACGGAAAGCCGCACTTCCACTGCGACCCCGACAAGGGCGGCTGCGACACCTGG
>JBIJCH010000091.1:0-7372 GCA_044344815.1 Flavobacteriales bacterium
ATCGGCATCTACTACTTCGCCGACGGGGAGCGCCTCCGCATGGAGATGCAGTACCTCATCGACAACGACATCAAGGAGAAGGGCGAGTACCAGCTCACCAACGCCATGGAGAACATGAAGCGCAAGGGCGCGCGCTTCAAGGCCGGTGCGGTGGACGTGTGGATGGACTGCGGCAACAAGAACGCCATGGTCGACACCAACACCAAGGTGCTCGGCTTCCTGAAGGACGCGAAGGACCTGGTGAGCGCCAGGCTCAAGAGCACCCACAGCGTGGTGATCCCCCCCTGCTTCATCGGCGAGGATGTGACGCTGGTGAACAGCGTGGTGGGCCCGTACGTCTCCATCGAGAAAGGCAGCACCGTGACCAACAGCGTGGTGCGCAGCTCGATCCTGCGGGGCGGGGTGCGTGTACAGGATGCCGTGATCGACAACAGCATGCTCGGTGAGCGTGCGGTGGTCACCGGCCATGCCTTGGACCTCAGCCTCAGCGACGACAGCACGATCGGCTGAACCTGCCATGGCCGTCGTGCAGCCCGCCGGCGGCAGGGCCATCATCCAGACCACGCTCAACGGCGCGTTGATCACCATCCCGCCCCGGCGCAACTGGTTCATCATCCTGTTCCTGGGCGCCTGGACCGGCGGCTGGACCTTCGGGGGTGGCATGGCCCTGAGGAACCTGTTCGAGCCCGGGATGCCCCTTTTCGCCCGCGGCTTCCTGCTCTTCTGGCTCTGCGGCTGGGCCGTGGCCCTGTGGTTCGTGGGGCGCACCCTGTACCTCCAGTTCTTCGGGCAGGAGCTGATCTCCGCGACGCGCGACCTGCTCACCATCACCCGGCCCGGTCGGTGGACCACCCGCCCGGCCAGCTACGCCATCAACGAGGTGCGGCGCCTGCGGACCGCTCCGTCCTCCGGAACCGCCGGCTTCTTCAGGCCCCAGGGATTCCCCGGCCATGGGCAGGGAGCCCTGGTGTTCGACCATGGCATGCGAAGTGTGACCTTTGCATCCGGCATCGACGAGCCCGAGGCGCGGCATATCTTGGACTTTTTACGCGATCAGGGACTTATCAACGAAGCGAACCTCGCGTGAACAAGCTCCGCCCACTGCTCCCCCTGCTCCTGGCCCTCGCGCTCATCGCCTGCGGCGGAAGCAAGGGCGTGGCCGAGGCCGAACCGGCCGCCCCCCGGACTACCCGCGCCAACGCCGACAAGGAGCGGCAGGCCCGCGAGATGGCCCTCTTCATGGACGCCACCCGCGCCCGGCTCGCCGGCGATCCGGCCAAGGCCGTGGGCCTCTATGAGCAGTGCATCAAGCTCGACCCCCGCAACGCGGCCGCCCAGTTCGAGCTGTCCAAGCTGTACCACGGCATGCAGGACTGGCCCCGGGCGGTGGACATGGCGCGCAGGGCCGTGGTCAACGGGCCCGACAACATCTGGTACCGCTTCCTGCTGGCCGACCTCTACAACCAGGATCAGCGCTACGCCGATGCTGCCGACGTTTACCGCGGCATCGTGAAGCAGTGGCCCGAGCGGCATGAGGTGTATTTCAGCCTGGCCCGCACCCTGGCGGCCGCCGGCAAGACCGGCGAGGCCGCCCAGGTGTACCGCGACCTGGAGAAGCGCATCGGCACCAGCGAGGAGCTCGTGGCCAACGAGTTCGACATGCTCGCGGCCAGCGGACAGTTCGATGACGCCCGCCTGCTGCTGGAGCGCGCCATCGCCGCCGACCCCGCCAACAGCCAGTACCACGCCATGCTGGCCGACCTCTACACCGAGCTCGGTCAGCCCGAAAAGGCCCTGGAGGAGTACTTGAAGGTGCTCGCCATGGACCCCGGCGACAACATGGCCCGCGTGGCCCTGGCCGAACATTACTTCTCCAACGGCGAACGCGACAAGGCCTTCGATGAGCTCAACATCGCCTTCGCCGACCCCGACCTGGAGATCGACCCCAAGATGCAGGTGCTGCTCGGCTTCTTCGAGATGAGCCAGACCGGCTCGCAGGCCGATCGCGACCTGCTCGTGAAGCGGTCCTACGAGCTCATCGCCACCCTGCGCAAGACCCACCCCGAGAGCGGCAAGCCGCACACCATCGCCGGCGACTTCCTGCTGCGCGAAGGCCGCTTCAAGGAGGCGCGCGACGAGTTCCGCGAGGCGCTCCGCACCGAACAGGACAAGTACCCCATCTGGCAGCAGGTGCTGCAGCTCGACCTGCAACTGCAGGACTGGAGCGCCCTGGAGCAGGACGCCGGCAAGGCCGCCGAGCTCTTCCCCACCCAGCCCGAGTTCCACTGGTACCGCGGCGTGGCGCTCGGCCAGCTCAAGCGGCATGACGAGGCCATCGAGGCGCTCGTGGCCGGCCGCGACCTGGTGGTGGACGACCCGGGCATGGAGGCCCAGTTCTGGAGCTCCCTCGGCGACGCCTACCACGAGGCCGGCCAGCATGCCCGGAGCGACGAGGCGTACGACCGCGCCCTGGCCCTGGACGGCGACAACGCCACCGTGCTCAACAACTACGCCTACTACCTCAGCGAGCGCGGCGAGAAGCTGCAGAAGGCCGAGGAGATGAGCCGGCGCAGCAACGAACTGCAGCCCGGGCAGCCCACCTACCAGGACACCTACGCCTGGGTGCTCTACAAGCTGGGGCGCTATGCCGAGGCGCGCACCTGGATGGAGAAGGCGCTCTCGGGAGGCGGGTCGGACGGCGTGCTCTTCGAGCACTACGGCGACATCCTGTTCAAGGCGGGCGAGCCCGCAGCGGCCCTCGAGCAATGGCGCAAGGCCAGAGAGGCCGGTGGCGCCGGCCCGCTGATCGACCGCAAGATCGCCGAAGGCCGCCTGGTGGAATGAGGATACCGGCCGCCCTTCTGCTCCTGCTCGCCCTGGCGACCGTCGCCTGCCGGCCGAAACGCCAGGTGGCCGAGGTCGTACGCGAACTGCCGCCGCGCACCGCCGATAAGCTGCTCGAGCGCCTCACCGCCCAGCGCCTGGAAGGGGTGCGCTATTACAGCGCCAAGGCCGAGGTGGACATCACCGGGCCCGACGGCCACAAGGGCTTCAAGGCCACCATCCGGTCGGTGCTCGACAGCGCCGCCTGGGTAAGCGTCAGCCCCGCCCTGGGCATCGAGGTGGCCCGGGTGCTGCTCACCCCCGACAGCCTGAAGCTGGTGGACAAGCTCAACGACCAGTACTGGGTGGGCGACACCGCCCAGGCCCGCCTGCGCTTCGGCCTGCAGCCCGGCCTGGGGCTGTTCCAGAAGGCGCTCTTCGGCCTGCCCATCGGCCTGGACCCCCAGGAGAAGTACAAGGCCGACCGCGAGGAGGGCCAGTACACCCTCACCAGCAAGGAGAAGAAGCGTTTCCGCCGGGCCGCCGAGGACCTGGCGCCCGACGACACCCTGGCCAACGACCGCGACATGAACGAGCAGCGCCTGGAGCGCACCCTGCGACGCGCCGAGAAGCGGGACGCCGTGGTGTACCGGTACTGGATCGAGCCCGACAGCTTCCTCGTGACACGCGTACTGATCACCGACCTGGCACGCGATCAACAGGCCGATGTGCGTTATCTCCATCGTACCGTCGTGAACGGCCATGCCCTCCCGGACCACATCAGCCTTTCTTTGTCCGACAGCACCAAGCTGGTCACCGGAACGCTCCAGCTTGACCGCATCGGCATCGATGGCCCCCTGCAGCTCAACTTCCGGATCCCCGAGAAGTTCGCACCCATGCCCTGAAGGCAGGACGCGGCGGCGGCCGTCCCTCATCCTCCTCCTGATGCTGCTCCTGCCCCTGGGGGTGTGGGCGCAGAAGACCAAGGACCTCGAGAAGAAGCGCGACGCGCTCGACAAGCAGATCAAGGCCACCACCGCGCTCATCGACCAGGCGCGCAAGGAGCGGCGCAACACCGAGCACCAGCTGCACCTGCTCAACGCGCAGATCCGCCAGCGCGAGGAGCTCATCCGCGCCATGAACGGGGAGCTCTTCCAGGTGGACCGCCAGATCCAGGAGACCGAGGCCGTGATCGCCGGGCTGCGCACCGACCTCGACCGGTTGCGCGCCGAATACGCGGACATGGTGCGCTTCGCCTACCTGCACCGCAACGCCAGCGACCGCCTGAGCTACCTGTTCGCCGCAGAGAGCTTCGGCCAGGCCTACCGACGATCGCGCTACCTGGGCCAGCTCGCCGAGCACCGCCAGCGCCAGGCCGCGCTGATCCTGGAGACCCAGCAGCAGTTGTCCGCGCGCATCGACGAGCTGCGGGGGCACCGCGCCGAGAAGGAGGAACTGCTCACCGCGCAGGTGGGCGAACGCCAGCGCCTCGCCGCCGACAAGGATGGGCACCAATCGGCCCTGAGCAGCCTGAAGAAGGAGGAGGGCCGGCTGAAGGAGACCCTGCGCAAGCAGAACAAGAAGAAGAGCGACCTGGAGGCCGCCATCCGCAAGGCCATCGCCGAGGAGATCCGCAAGAGCAACCCCGCGAGGTCATCGGGGACCAGCGGCGGTGGCGGTACCAAGGGTGGTGGGACAGCGGCAAAGCCGGCCCTCACGCTCACGCCCGAGGCCCGCGAACTGGGCGCCGATTTCGAGAAGAACAAGGGCCGTCTCCCCTGGCCCGTGGAGAAGGGCACCATCACCAGCCGGTACGGCCGCCAACCACACCCGGTCCTCAGAGGCATCGAGATCAACAACAACGGCATCGACATCGCCTGCGAGAAAGGCGCCTCCGTGCGCGCCATCTTCCGCGGGGAGGTGAGCAGCATCATCGTGATCCCCGGCGCGGGCAAGGCCGTGGTGGTGAACCATGGGGCCTACCGCACCGTGTACAGCAACCTTCGCGATACTTCCGTGAGCAAGGGCCAGAAAGTGGACACCAAGCAGGCCGTGGGCGTGGTGATGACCGACGAGGAGGGCTCCACCGCCCACATCGAGGTGTGGCGCATCACCGCCGAGGGCGACATGGTCACCGTGGACCCGGCCGGGTGGATCCTCCGCAACTGACGCGGCGGCGATCGGTTACCTTTGCCCGGCCTTGCCGGTGCCCACACCTCTGCGCCGGCCGGCCCTGTGCCATGGGTAAGTTCGGTGTCACCGAGATCGTCCTCGTCCTCATCGTGATCCTGCTGTTCTTCGGCGGCCGCAAGATCCCAGAGCTCATGCGCGGCCTTGGCCGGGGCATGAAGGAGTTCAAGGATGCCCAGAAGGGCGAGACGCCCCCCCCATCGGACGATAAGCGCTGACCGGTCCTCCGCCGCATGCAACTCCCACGCACCTTCGGCGAGGCCGGTGCCCTCGTGCGCAGCGGCGCCACCACGGTGTCCGCCCTCACCGAGCTGGCCCTTCAGCAGGCCCACCGCTCACGCGAGCTGAACTTCCTGCTCGAGGTGTTCGATGAGAGCGCCCGCGCGCAGGCCGCCGCCGTGGATGCCCGCGTGAAGGCCGGCACCGCCGGTCCGCTCGCCGGCTGCATCGTGAGCATCAAGGACAACCTCTGCTACAAGGACCACCGGGTGAGCGCCAGTTCGCGCATCCTCGAGGGCTATACCAGCATCTACAGCGCCACCGTGGTGGAACGCCTGGTCGCCGCCGACGCGGTGATCATCGGCCGCACCAACTGCGACGAGTTCGCCATGGGCAGCAGCAACGAGAACAGCGCCTTCGGCCTGGTGCGCAACCCGCTCGACCCCGCCAGGGTGCCCGGGGGCAGCAGCGGGGGCGCCGCCGCCAGCGTGGCCGCCGGCACCTGTCATGTGGCCCTGGGCAGCGACACCGGCGGATCGATCCGCCAGCCCGCCTCCTTCTGCGGCCTGGTCGGTTTCAAGCCCACATACGGCCGCGTGAGCCGCTACGGCCTCATCGCCTTCGCCAGCAGCTTCGACCAGATCGGGCCCCTGGCCCACAGCGTGTCCGATGCCGAGGCCGTGCACCGCGTGATCGCCGGCCACGACGAGCGCGACAACACCAGCAGCCGCGCTCCCCTCGGTGCCGTTCATGGACCGGGTCCCGGTGCGAAGCTGCGCATCGCCTACTACCGGGAGACCGTGGAACGCCCCGGCCTCGACCCGGAGATCAAAGCGCACGTGCTGGCCCACATCGACCGCCTGAAGGCCGATGGCCACACCGTGGAACCCATCGAGCTGCCCATGCTCGACCACCTGGTGCCCACCTACTACATCCTCGCCACCGCCGAGGCCAGCAGCAACCTGGCCCGCTTCGACGGCATCCGCTACGGCCACCGCAGCAAGGCGGCCAAAGGGGTGGACGATACCTACCGGCTCAGCCGCAGCGAAGGCTTCGGCCCGGAGGTGAAGCGACGCATCCTGTTGGGCACCTTCGTGCTGAGCGCCGGCTATTACGATGCCTATTACGCCCAGGGGCAGCGGGTGCGCCGCCTGATCCGCGACAACACCCTGAAGGCCTTCGAGCGCTTCGACCTGGTGCTCACCCCCACCTGCCCCACCACGGCCTTCGGCCATGGCGAGATCAAGGACCCGGTGGCCATGTACCTGCAGGACATCTTCACCGTGCAGGCCAACCTCGCCGGCGTGCCCGCCATCAGCCTGCCCACAGGCACCCATTCCAACGGCCTCCCCTTCGGCATCCAGCTGATGGCCGGTCCAATGGCCGATGAGTGGTTGCTGGCCGCCTGCGATGGCCTTTTCCCGGCCTGAGCCTGTCCACACGGCGGTGTGGACGACCACGACCCACAACAAGACCGGCCCCGCTGCGTATCAAGGGTAACTTGCGCCCCATGGCCCGTACCCTCCTCATGCTCCCCGCCATGGCCCTGTCCCTGGGGCTCGTGGCGCAGGATGGCCCGACGCCCACCGTGCCGGCGAACGACCCCGTGCTGGAGCAGCTCGATGAGCTGAGCCTGCTGCCCTGGCTCAAGAACGACCCCTTCTCCACCGACGCCGGCGCGCTCAACGTGCACGGTTTCGCCCCCACGGACACGCCCAGCTACACCCCCGAGGTGTACCGCCAGCGGCTGGCCGTGCTGGATGAGCGCACCCCCTTCAAGCTCACGTACAACGACCAGGTGCAGGCCTACATCGACCTGTACGCCAGGCGGAAACGCGAGCAGACCGCGCGCATGCTCGGGCTGGCCCAGCTGTACTTCCCGGTGTTCGAGGAGGCCCTGGACCGCCATGGCATGCCCTTGGAGCTGAAGTACCTCGCCGTGGTGGAGAGCGCCCTCTACCCTGGGGCACGCAGCCGTGCCGCGGCCGTGGGCCTGTGGCAGTTCATGATCGGCACCGGCAGGCTGTACGGACTGGAGGTTGACAGCTACGTGGACGAGCGCTGCGACGTGTACCAGAGCACCGATGCCGCCTGCCGCTACCTCAAGGACCTGCACCGCATCTTCGGCAACTGGGAGCTC
>JBIJCH010000004.1:0-20278 GCA_044344815.1 Flavobacteriales bacterium
GCGGTCCCGGCAATGTGAACAAGGCGATCCGCCGCGCGGGTGGCTCCGGCGACTACTGGAGCGTGTACAACCACCTGCCCCGCGAAACGCGCGGGTACGTGCCCGCCTTCATCGCGGTGAACTACATCTTCAACCACGCGACCGACCACAACCTGTACCCCATCATCCCCAACTACTGCGCCTACGAGGTGGACACCGTGCAGGTGTGCTACCCGCTCGACCTCACCCAGCTCGCCACGCTGATGGGGGGCAACGCGCAGGAGCTCAAGGACCTGAACCCCACCTTCAAGCAGGGCATCGTGCCCGACCTTCAGCAGCCGGTGTCGATCTACCTGCCGCACCACATGGTGGATGAGTTCCTCGAGTTCGAGGATGCCATCATGTACAGCTACGTGCCCGATATGAGCACCCCGGCGCCATACAGCCCGGCCTCCCGCAGCACCACCGCGGCGGCCAGCGCCCAAGGTGGCCGGAAATACCACACGGTGCGCAGCGGTGAATCCCTGGGCACCATCGCCCGCAAGCACGGGGCCACGGTGTCGCAATTGCGCAAGTGGAACAACCTGCGCAGCGACCGCATCCATGCCGGCCAGAAGCTGGTGGTGAAACAAGGGGCACCGGCGGCAACACCGCCCACGGCCAACACCTCAGCCACGGAGGCCCGGCCCACCCCCTCGACCGTGTCCGCAGGAACACCCTCCAACGAGGGCGACAAACCTGTGGAGTACATCTACCACGTGGTGCAGCCCGGTGATACGCTCTGGGGGATCGCGCAACGCTATCCGGGCGTAACGGTGGACGACATCAAGCGCCTGAACAGCGACATGAACCTGCACAAGCTGCCGGTGGGTCGCAAGTTGAAGGTGCGCGTGCAGGGCTGATCCGGTTCTTCACAGGGGACCGCGCGCAGGCATCCGCCTCAGCTTCAAGTACTATCGATCGGCCTCGATGCGTTGGACCTGTGCGGTCGTCAATGCTTGTTGATAATTCAACGAGCGCAGCTGCACACCGGTCCTCTACATTG
The DNA here is from genome assembly GCA_044344815.1 of Flavobacteriales bacterium. Classification (GTDB taxonomy): domain Bacteria; phylum Bacteroidota; class Bacteroidia; order Flavobacteriales_F; family PHOS-HE28; genus PHOS-HE28. The sequence goes on from JBIJCH010000004.1 coordinate 1,025, forward strand.
CGGTTGCACGCTGCCTGCTTTCCCGTCGATCGCGTCGCGCCATGGAACTCTCCCGCATCCGCCCCTACACGCACAAGCACTGCCGCTTCAAGCTCCGTTCGGGCAAGGAGGTGTTCGGTGTGATCTGGGAGGTGGAGACCACCGACAAGAACGGCCAGGCATCCGAAGGACGCCGCCTGTTCTTCGCCAGCATCCGTGACTACGAGCGCCTCCAGCGTGCGGCCCAGGAGCCCATCCAGGTGTGGCCCGTGCAGCCCGAGGAGATCGTGCACGTGGAGAGCATCGCGAGCTGATCCGCCAGCTTACCCGGCGATCCCCGCCTGCTCCAACAGGAACGCGTAGATCAAAGCCACCTCCTTCAAGCGCTCGAAGCGGCCGCTGGCGCCACCATGCCCCGCTTCGAGGTTGGTGAACAGCAGGATCGGTGCTTCACCCCGCTGGTGCTCGCGCAACCGCTGCACCCACTTCGCCGGCTCCCAGTACTGCACCTGGCTGTCGTGGAAACCCGTGAGCACGAGCATGGCAGGGTACCTCGCATCGTGCACGTTGTCGTACGGTGAATAGGAAAGCATGCGCTCGTACGCGGCCTTCTCCTTGGGGTCGCCCCACTCATCGAACTCGCCGGTGGTGAGCGGGATGCTGTCATCGAGCATGGTGGACACCACGTCCACGAAGGGCACCTCGGCCACGATCCCCTTCCACAGGTCGGGCCGCATGTTGGCCACCGCGCCCACCAGCAGGCCGCCCGCGCTGCCGCCCATGCAGAACACGCGGCCGGGGTCGCAGAAGCGCTCCTTCACCAGGTGCTCCGCGCAGTCGATGAAGTCGGTGAAGGTGTTGAGCTTGTGCTCCATGCGGCCCTGCTCGTACCACGCACGGCCCAGGTCCTCGCCGCCGCGGATGTGCGCGATGGCGAACACGAAGCCACGGTCCAGCAGGCTCAGGCGCGCGATGCTGAAGGTGGGCTCCACGTTGATGCCGTAGCTGCCATAACCGTACAACAGCAGCGGTGCAAGGCCATCCAGCTTCGTGTCGCGGTGGTGCACCACGCTCACGGGCACGCGCGAACCATCACGGGCGGTCACCCACACGCGTTCGCTCACGTAGCGTTCCGCATCGAAGCCGCCCACCACCTCCTGCTGCTTGAGCAGGCGGTCGGCGCCCGTGTTCAGGTCGTGCTCGTACACGGTGCTCGGTGTGGTGAGCGACGTGTAACCGTACCGGAACCGGTCGGTGTCCCACTCGGGGTTGGTGCCCGCATAGGCCACGTACACGGGATCGTGGAACCGGATCTCGTGCTCCTCACCGGAGCCGAGCCTGCGGATGCGCAGGTGCACCAGGCCTTCGCGGCGCTCCGCAAGGACGAGGTGGTGGCGGAAGAGATCGATCTCCTCCAGCAGCACATCCTCGCGGTGCGGCACCACTTCGCGCCACCTCGCCTTGTCGGCGTGGTCCGCCTCGTCGCAGAAGAGCAGGCGGAAATTCTGCGCCTCCCAGTTGGTGTGGATGTAGAAGCCGGCGGGACCATGGTCCGAGGCGGGCACATGCAGGATGCTGTGCTCGTGCTTCGCCTCACGCGGCAGGAAGACCTTGAAACCGCCCAGCGGGTCGTTCACCGGCAGCAGCCAGTGCTCACTGCTGAGCGTGCTGTCCGTGGTGATGATCACGAAGGCATCGCTGCGGCTGCGGTACACATCACAGCTGAAGGCGGTGTCACGCTCATGGAACACCTCCACATCATCGCCGGGGTCGGTGCCCAGCACATGCCTGAAGATCTTGTGGCTGCGCAGGGTGCGGTCCTTGCGGCTGTAGAAGAAGGTGCGGTCATCGGCCCAGGCCCCGCCGCCGTTGGTGCGCGTGATCACATCAGGCATGTCCTGTCCGGTGGCCAGGTCGCGGAACCGGATCTCGTACTGCCGCCGGCTCACGGTGTCCACGCTGTACGCCACGATGCCGTTCCCGGGGGAGATCTCGTAATCGCCCAGGTCGAAGTAATCGTGCCCCTCGGCCAGCTTGTTCTCGTCGAGGATGTCGGTGAAGCGCTCCTGCGGCGGGATGTCCTGCTCGCCCGGCAGGACAGGCGTGCGCATGTGCACCGGGTACTCGTGGCCGGCCTCGTAGCGGAAGCTGTACCAATACCCGTTCTCGCGGTACGGCACGCTCATGTCCGTCTCCTTGATGCGGCCCTTCATTTCCAGGAAGAGCCGCTCGCGCAGCTCCTTGACGGGGGCCAGCAGGGCATCCGCGTAGGCGTTCTCGGCCTTCAGGTGGTCGATCACGCGCCGTGTGTGCGCATCGGGCTCCTCCGCCTCGCGCTGGGCCTCGGTGAGGCGCATCCAGAAGTAGGGGTCGAGGCGGGTATGGCCGTGTGCGGTGATCGCGTGCTCCTCCTGGGGGGCCGCGGGCGGGGTGGGCAGGCTCATCGGTGCGGGCGGTGCGCTGTGCGCGCGGGGGCCGAAGTTACCCGGCCTGCCCCAGCACCTGGTGGAGCACCGCCGGTGACCGCAGTTCGCCCAGCCCCTCGAGGTGCATGCGGCAATAGAGCAGCAGTTCGTCGAGCAACGGGCGGCGCACCGCACCAGGGATCGGGGCGCCCTTGCGGCCTTCGAGCAGCAGGCCCAGCGCGAGGCTGTTCGGTGGACCGATGACGTGACCGTGCGCGTGCGCGGCCTGCACGAACCGGCCCTCGCGCAGGTCGAAGTGGTCCTCGCCCTCCAGCGGGGGTTCGGGGGCGATGCCCAGCGGGCCCATCAGGCCCACCAGGAAACGCAACGGCTGATGCGCCAGGTCCGGGCCCTGGTCGAGCTGCTCAAGCGTGTCCTGCAGGAAGCCGAAGAGCACCGCATCGGCCGATTCCTCACGCAGCACCCGCACCAGCACCTCCTGCACGAAGAGGGCCACGGCCCCGCGCAAGGGGTCCACCGGCAGGTTCAGGTAGGGCCGCTCCACGCGCACTTCGCGCAACTGCTGCAGGTCGCGGTCCGCATGTTCGGTCACCACCAGCTCCACCCGGTTGAGCGGCTGCAGGGCGGCCTGGCGCGAGGGCCCCCTGCCGCCCGTGCGCACCATGTAGCCGCGCAGGCCGAACTGTTCGGTGAAGGCCTTCAGCACCAGACCCCTGTCGCCGTGCCGCACCGTGCGCAGCACGATCGCCCGTGTGGTGTGCACGGTGGCCATCGGTCGCGCCTCAACGCACCACCACCACCTTGGTGTTGCAGGTGAACTCGCCGGTGTCGTCGCTGGCGAGCACCAGGTACACACCCGTGCTCACCCGGTTGCCCTGCATGTCGGTGCCGGGCCAGATCGCCGTGCCGCCGTTGGAGCGCACACGGTACACGAGGTTGCCCGCCACGTCGGTGATGCGCACGTCGCTGTCGCGCACCAGGCCCGTGATGGCCACCGGTCCGCTGTGGGAGGGATGCACCGGATTGGGGAACACCGTGGCGCACTCGCTGTCAAACCCTCCATCGGTGGCATCGCTGCGGTAGCTCATGATGCCCTGGTCAGTGCCGAAGTACACCTCGCCCGTAACGCCATCGATGGCGATGCTCAGGATGTTGTTGCTCGGCAGGGGGCTGTTCTCCATGGTGAAGCGCAGCACCTGCTCGGTGCCGTCGGGCGACACGAGGTAGGCGCCGCTGCTCTGCGTGCCGAGCCACTTGCGGTTGGCCCCGTCCACGGCGATGGCGCTCACCGCCTCGGTCTCCAGCAGGATCTGCACGTTCCCGTCCTGCTCGATCAGGATCTGCTGGCAGTCGAAATCCCCGCCCCCGAACACGGCGGCGCTGTTGTAGAAGACGGCCACCCCCTTGCCCGTGCCGATCCAGATCTCCTCATCCAGGTCCTCGGCCACCGCGAACACATCGAGCGAGGGCAGCTTGCCCTGACCCTCGAAGGTGCTCAGCACCTTGAACTGGTCGTCGGACGGGTCGCTGATGGTTCCGTTGTCACTGAACACGAGCATGCCGTTGCTGCGGGGGCGCAGCACCCACTTCAATCCGTTGCGGGCCGCCACGATGTCGCTCACCAGCGTGTTGTTCGCCAGGATCGGGCCGGGGTTGAACGAGCGCCAGCTCCCCGACCTGGTGCGCACGCTGATGGGTTCGGCCGCGTTGCCGTTGGTGATCCACAGGTTGCCATCGGCATCGAAGTCCAGCCCCGCCACGTTCACCTTGGTCGTGCCCGAGGTGGTCTCGAATCCGAGGGTGCTGTTGTTCTCGTAGAAGATCTGCTGCACCTGCCGCCCACGCAGCTCCAGGAGGCCATCGTCCCAGCTCCCCACGAACACATGGTCGGGATCGTCGGGGTCCACCGCCACGGCCATCACGTCGTTCACCGTGCCGCCATAAGCGTTCACCCCGGTGGCGAAGAGCGGGTCGTTGGTGCGGTCGGTGGTGTACCAGTCGCCATCCACGTAGCTGTGCACCCCATCCTTGAGGAACTGGTTGCTCCAGTTGCCGGCCACGGCGCCGGTGGCCACATACAGTGCTCCGCCGGAGGCGTCCATCCGGTAGGCGTTCACGTTCACCGGGCCATCGGGCGTGATGGGCGCGTTGTAGGTGTCGCTGCGCACCAGGCCCACCTGGGTGTCGGCGATCCACGCATACCCGTTGGCCGTGCGCACGGACTGGGCGGGGAAGGCGCCCTGCGGATGGTAGCCCCCGTAGTTGTTGACCTCCACAAGGTCGGTGTTGAAGACCTGCACGTTGTACTTGTGCGGCACCACCAAGAACTGGCCATCGGCGCTCACGTTGTAGTTGAGGTTGCGCTGGCCGGTGATGCCGGTATAGCGCTGCCAGACTCCGTCGTACACATAGAGCGAGTCGCCCTCCTCGGCGACTGTGCGCAGGTTGGCCAGCAGACGGCCCCCGAAGCTCACCACCGCACTGTAGGCGCCGTTGGGCTGGGGCATATCGGTGCGCTTGCCCCAACTGGTGAAGGCCGCCAGGTTGGGGGCGTTGCGCGAGGCCCCGTACAGGCCCGCGTCGGTGGCCGCGAAGATGCTGTCGTTGTGGAAGGTGAGCCCGTTCACCTGCAGCTGAGAACCGCCCGGGCCGATGAGCCAGGTCTCCCGGACCTCCAGCGCCGCCAGGTCCACCACCACGATGCCGAAACCGCAGCTCAGGTACGCCGTGGACCCGTCGAAGTACAGCTGGTAGATGCCCTTGTCGCCGATGATGTTGCTGCGCTTGATGTCGCTGAGGTTGCTGCGCTGGGTGCCCCGCACCACATCCAGGTTCCCGTTGGAATAACCCACCACCAGGGCCTGCTGCGCCGGGCACCAGGCGATGGCGCTGATGTTCACGTCGCTCAGCACGTTCACCTTGGTCATCCGCACGATCTCGTTGGAGGACGGGTCGTAGCGGAAGATGGCCGCGCGGGTGGCGCAATACGCCCGCGACTGCTCATCGGTGGCCACCGCAACGGCCTTGTTGTACGGGAAATGGTCGCGCCACTGGCCGATGGCGCTCTGGGAACGTCCCTCCACGGCGCCGATGAGGACCGCGAACAGGAGGAGCGGGCGAAGGATGGACATGGTGCTCTGCTTCGGCCCTCCCCTAACGCGGAAAGGGCCGGATCGTTGTCATGCGCAAGGTAGCGCCGGAAATGCGGGATCCCCCGAACGGCGGGGGATCCTGCGGAGGTCACGAGCGGAGTCGAACCGCTGTACGAGGTTTTGCAGACCTCTGCCTAGCCCCTCGGCCACGTGACCAGTATGTCCCTGTCGGCGACAGGCGGCGCGAAGATAGGGGGATCGGGGCTTGCCTCGTGCCGGGTACCGGCATCACCCCTCCACCACGTACACCACGTGGTCCACAGCGCCGGGCACCGGGGGATGCTCCTTCACCACGCGCACCCGCCAGCGCAGCGCCCCGGGCCACTCGGCCTTCAGCGCCTCCAGGATCCGGCGGCCCACATGCTCGATGAGCTTGCTGCGCACCGCCATCCGCTCCTTCACCAGGGTGGTCACCCGGCCGTAATCCACCGTGTCGTGCAGCGCATCGCTGGCCTCGGCCTGGGTGAAGTCGCCCTCCACGGCCACGTCCACCCGGTAGTGCCCGCCAATGCGCGCCTCCTCCGGCAGGCAGCCGTGGTAGGCGAACACCCGGATCCCGTTCACCTCGATCAGGCCCATGCGCGGCAGTGCTCGAGTCCGGCCTTCAGGCGTGCCACCACCTCATCGCGGCCCAGCAGCGCGCTCACGTCGAACATGCCGGGGCCCTGCATGCGGCCCGCCACGAAGAGGCGGTACAGCGGCATCACCTGGCCCACCTTAAGGCCCTGGGCGGTGAGCACGTCGTTGAAGGCGGCCTCCAGTTCCCCCGGGGTAAGCGCCCCCATGCCTTCAAGCTTGGCGATGTAGGCCTCGAGCGCCGGGGACGCCTCGTTCTTCCAGCGCTTCTTCAGCTCCACCTCGGCCTCCACGTTGCCCTTCAGCGGTGAGCCCTGCGTGAACAGGTACAGGCCCTCGAGCATGTCGTCCACGAAGGTGGCGCGCTCCTTCAGCAGGGCGGCGGCGTGGGTGGCGCGTTCGTCCGTGGTGTCGATGCCCTTCACGGCCTTCAGGCGCTCGCGGAGCTGTTCGCCCAGCACCGCATCGGGCTGCTTGCGCAGGTATTGCTGGTTGAACCACTTGGTCTTCTCCGGATCGAAGCGGGCACCTCCCTTGTGCACGCGGTCCAGGTCGAACAGGCGCATCATCTCCTCCAGGCTCATGATCTCCTGGTCGCCACCGGGGTTCCAGCCGAGCAGGGCGAGCATGTTGATGAAGGCATCGGGGTAGTAACCGCGCTCGCGGTAGCCGCTGCTCTTCTCGCCGCTGGTGGGGTCCTGCCAGTCGAGCGGGAACACCGGGAAGCCCAGGCGGTCGCCGTCGCGCTTGCTCAGTTTGCCGTTGCCGTCGGGCTTCAGGATCAGCGGCAGGTGCGCGAAGGCGGGGCGCTCCCAGCCGAAGGCCTCGTAGATGAGCACGTGCAGCGGCGCGCTGGGCAGCCACTCCTCCCCGCGGATCACGTGGGTGATGCGCATGAGGTGGTCGTCCACGATGTTGGCCAGGTGGTAGGTGGGCATGCCGTCGCTCTTGAACAGCACCTTGTCGTCGATGTTGGCGCTGTGCACCACCACCCACCCGCGGATCAGGTCCTCGAAGCGCACTTCCACGTGCCTTGGCACCTTCAGGCGCACCACGTACGGATCCCCGTTCGCCAGGCGGGCCTTCACCTCGTCGGCGCTCAGGGTGAGCGAGTTCTTCATGTGCTCGCGCGTCACGGCGTTGTAGGCCGGCGCAGCCACGCCCGCGGCCTGCAGGCGCGCACGCATGGCCTCGAGCTCCTCGGGCGTGTCGAAGGCGTAGTAGGCCTTGTCATTGACGATGAGCTCCTCGGCGTACTGGCGGTACATGGCCTTGCGCTCGCTCTGGCGGTACGGCCCATCGGGACCGCCCACCCACGGGCTCTCCTCGGGCACCATGCCGCACCACTCCAGCGAACGCTTGATGTACTCCTCGGCGCCGGGCACGAAGCGCGCCTGGTCGGTGTCCTCGATGCGCAGCAGGAAGGTGCCGCCGTGCTTCTTCGCGAAGAGGTAGTTGTACAGGGCTGTGCGCACACCGCCCATGTGCAGGGGGCCGGTGGGGCTGGGGGCGAAACGGACGCGGACGGACATGATGACCGGGTGATCAGGCGACCAGATGAGCAGGTGGTCGGCACCTGCCACTGGCCGCTGGAAATGAGGCGCGAAGGTAGCCCGGACTCGGGAACGCGGGGGTCAATGATGGGCGGAACAGTGCGGTCACCGCACGCATGCTCGACCGCACGCACCGACCAGGGATCCACCTCGCGGTGGCACGACAAGAAAACAGGGGTGAACAATGAGGCTCCCTGGGCCTTCGATGGGTCATGTTCCTTGCGCAACGCCTAGCTTGGCGCTGAACCACCTTCCATGGACGGACTCCTGCTGATCCTGTTGATCGCCATCCTCATCCTGGTGATCGGCTTCAAGAACCGCATGGCCGCGGTGGAGCGCGAGCTGCAGGTGAACCGCCTGCAGATGCAGGAGCTGATGAAGGCGCTGGCCCGTCGCGTGGCCGGTGAGGCCCAGCCGCCTGCCGTCGAGAACAAGGCCCCCGAGGCACGACCCGAGGCCGCACCACCACCACCCACGGTCATCGGCGGCATCCCGTTGGAGCACGAACGCTTCACCGGGGCCGAGGAACGCCCGCCCATCATCACTCCGCCACCTGTTCAGGAAGAGACGCCCATCTCACCGCCAGGGCCGGCACAGACCATCGAACCACCGGCCTCTCCCTCATTTTCACACTCCGCCTCACACGCCGAAACTCACGGCGCAGGCGATGCTCCCCCACCCCGCAACCCCTCCTTCCTGGAGCGCAACCCCGACCTGGAGAAGTTCATCGGGGAGAACCTCATCAACAAGATCGGTATCGCCATCCTGGTGATCGGTCTGGGCCTGTTGCTGCAGTACGCCATCGGGAAGGGCTACATCGGCGAGGCGGCGCGCACGCTGATCGGCATCGGCAGCGGCGCGGTCCTGCTCCTGTTCGCGCACCGCCTGCGCGAGAGCTTCCGCGCCTTCAGCTCGGTGCTCGTGGGCGGCGGCCTCAGCGTGCTCTACTTCAGCATCGCCATCGCGTTCCAGGACTACCACATCCTGGGGCAGACGGCCGCCTTCGCGATCATGGTGGGCATCACCGCGCTGGGCGTGCTGTTCACCCTGCTGTACGACCGGCGTGAGCTGTCCGTGATCACCCTGCTCGGCGGCTTTGCCACCCCGTTCATGGTGAGCACCGGTGAAGGCAACTACAAGGTGCTCTTCACCTACCTGCTGATCCTGGACGCCGGCATGCTCGTCCTGGCCAACTACAAGAAGTGGAGCATCCTCAACATCCTGTCGTTCGCGCTCTCCTGGCTGCTCTTCGCAGCGTGGTCGATGAGCGGGTACACCGACCTGGACCCCCGGCCGGTGTGGACGGCGTTCGCCTTCGCCACCGCCTTCTACGCCGTGTTCTTCGCCATGGTGCTGTGGTACGACCTGCGCCACCGCACCACGTTCACCCCGCTGGACTATTCGCTCTTCCTGCTGAACACGGCCGTGTACTTCGGCACGGGCATGCACTTCCTCACCGACCTCGACGTGCGCGTGGGCGGCCTGCTGTGCGTGCTGCTCGCCGCGGTGAACGTGGTGTTCGCGCTGCGCTTCTTCCGCGACGAGCGCGTGCCCCGCAACCTGGTCCACCTGCTCATCGGCATCGTGCTCACCTTCATCAGCCTCGCGGCACCGGTGCAGCTCGATGGTGACCACATCACCTTGTTCTGGGCCGCGGAAGGCGTGCTGCTGGTCTGGTTCGCCCGGCGCTCGGGCATCAAGCTGGTGGAACGCGCCAGCCTGGCCGTGAGCGCCCTCATGGTCATCAGCCTCATCATGGACCTGGGTCTGTATTCCACACCCCACCACAAGGTGATGATGCCCTTGCTCAACCGCGTTCTCATCGCTGGCGCGGCCGTGGTGCTCTCCCTCGCCCTGCAGTTCCGCCTGTGGGCCCGATGGCCGGCAACGCACGAGATCATCACCGGGCTGCGACCGGCCTGTTGGCGGGGCGCGCTCGCCACGGCAGCGGCGGCGCTCGGCTACTTCGTCGGCCTGCTCGAACTCAACTACCAACTGGGCCGCATGCTGCCCGAGGGATCCGTGGCCATGGCGGGCATGGCATGGACACTGCTGTACCTCATCGTGGCCGACATGCTCACCACCGACGCAGGTCGCCTGACGCGCTGGGCCTTCGGCCCGCTCTTCGCCTTCGCGCTCCTGCTCTTCATCACCTGGCATTACGAGATGGGCATGCGGCAGCTGCGCGAGCACCTCGCCGGTGGTGAATGGGACGGTCACCTGATGCTGCACTACCTCGCGTTCGCGCTGGTCGTGTTGCTGGTCCTGCGCGTGATGCGGTGGTCGCGCGAACTGCTGGTGCTGCGGTCACCCCACTGGAACCTGTACGCCTGGGCGCTGTGCGTCCTCCTGGTGGTGATCGCCAGCCATGAGCTGGACCACCTGCTGCTCGCCGGGCATCCGCACACGCAGGAGCCGTACGAGGCCCTGCGCGCCCTGCGCAAGGCGCGCACCGCCGGCTATCCCATCCTGTGGGGCGTCGGCAGTTTCCTGTTCATGGCCTACGGCATGCGCGCCCGCATCCGCACCGTGCGCATCATCGCGCTCACCCTCTTCGGCATCACCCTGGTGAAGCTGTTCCTGTTCGATATCCGCAACGCCTCGCAAGGCGGACGCGTGGCCGCCTTCATCAGCCTTGGCGTGCTGCTGCTGGTGGTAAGCTTCCTGTACCAGAAGCTCAAGGCCCTGCTCAAGGACGACACCGATGCGCCTGCGAACTAGCCTGATCGCCGCACTGTTCACCGGCACCCTGCTGCACGCGCAGCAGCCCGCCTGGCGCGCACCGGTGGGACCCGTTCAACGCAACGGCCTGCACGCCATCCGCCTCACGCCCGAGGTGGTGGGGCGCTCGCAGCCCTCCCTTGCCGATGTGCGCATCGTGGCGCCCGACTCGTTGCCGGTGCCCTTCGTCGCGCGCACCGCACCGGCACAGCTGAGCGAGATGCGCGCCCTGCCGTTCACCATGCTGCGCAACGAACGCATCGGACATCGCACCGTGGTGGAGTTCGAGGTGCCGCCCGGCACACTGGTGGACGGCTTCACCCTGGGCATCCGCAACGCCGAGGTGGGCAAGAAAGCACGCATCACCGGCAGCGACGATCGCCGTCACTGGTTCATGGTGAAGGACGAGCACCTCAGCCTTTCCGGGGCCGGCCATCCGCGCACCCTTCGCTGGCTCGACCTGCCGCTCAGCGACCACCGGTACTACCGGATCGAACTGAACGACTCGCTCACCGCGCCGGTGCAGGTGCTGTCGGTGGGGCACACCGTGCAGGCCCGCAGCGAAGGCCGGTGCGGCACGATCGCCAGCGCGCGTTGGGACCGCATCGAGGAGAAGGGGCGCACCGTGGTCCGCATCACGGGAGACCATCCGCTCGTGATCGACCGCATCCACCTCAACGTGGCGGACACCACGCCGTGGCGGCGGGCCTACCAGCTCCATACGGCCCGACAGGAGGAGCGCCGGGAACGCCGACGCACCGTGCTGCACCGCTGGACCGAGGACCTGGGCGGCGGCAGCATCGCATCGTATGAGCGGTCGCTCATCAGCGCACCGGGCACTGCGGTGGACACCTTGTTCCTCGCTATCGCGAACGGGGACGACCGACCGCTGCGCATCACCGGTGTGGAGGTGCTGCAGCGCGAACGGGTGCTGCTCGCCAACCTCCGGACCGGAGTTCCCTATACGCTCACAACCGGCGACCCCGCCGCATCACCGCCGCACTTCGATCTCTCGCACTTCCAGGACAGCCTGCCCGCACCACAGGACACGCTGGTGCCCGGAGCGCTCACCGCGATCCCACCGATCGTGGCCGCCAGGCCCTTCGACGTGTCACGCACCTGGGTGTGGGTGGCGATCGTGGTGGTGGGCGGTCTGGCGGCCTGGGGAGCGTTCCGGGCGCTCGGGAACAACGGCGGATCGGACCCCGCTTGATCCGTCGGGCCACCGCAGTGGTCCCCTGCCCGGACCGCGCTCCGCAAGGGTCAGGGACCAGTGCGGTACTATGCGCCCCCGTATACCTGGCGGTAGATCGCCTCGGAGATGCTGAAGCTCCTTTCCGATGCGGCCACCTCGCGGATGCGGGCCCGACGTGCGGCCTCCGGCTCGGCAAGGAGGGCCGCCAATGCCTCCACCGCGGGTTCCGGAGGTCCGGTGTGGTCCCACACCACGCCCGCACGGTGCTTCACGATGCGCTCGGAATCGTCGGAGATGCGGGGTGTGATCACCACGGGCAGGCCCAGCGCCCAGTACTCGCCGTTCTTGATGGGCGTACAGAACCGCTTGCTCGGGGTGGGCAGCACAGGGCACAGCCCGAAGTCGCCGAGGCCCATGTACCGCGGGACCTCCGCATGGGGCACGAACCGTTTCACCACCGACGCAGCGGGCAGGCCTGCCGCTGTTCGCCAGGCGGCGATCTCCTCCTCGGGGTGATCGCTCAGGAGCAGCACCCGGAGGTCATCCCCCCAATGCCGATGGCAGGCGGCAAGGAAAGTGAAGACCTCGCTGCGCAGGTAGATGCCACCGAACTTGCCCGCGTACACGGCCACCACCTTGCCCTGCAGGCCCAGCTCGGCCAGCAGGCCGGGGTCCTTCGCCACCACCGGGTCGAACAAGGAGAGGTCCGTGCAGGCGGGCTTCACGAACGTGCGCTTCCCAGCGAAGCTGGTGCCATAGAACCGGGAGGCATGCTCCAGGAAGGCCGCCGTGCAGGAGATGAGCGCGTTCGCCCGCCGTGTCGCCTGCCGTTCGGCCCAGGCCAGCGTGCGGTAGGCCAGGCCATTGCGGGTCCAGGTGCCGTTCTCGACCATGGCCTCTGCGTGCGGTTCGTAGCTGTCGATGAGCAGCGGCACGCGCGTGATCATCGAGATCGCCCAGCCCAATGCCGCGGCCGGCATGCACCACGCATGGATGACGCCGATGCGCTGACGCATGACCAACAGGACCAGCCTCAGCATCAGGAGCGCCATCCGCAGCAGCATCCGCAGGCCGAACCGGTGATAGCGTACAGGGATCCACGCGATGCCTTCCTCGCGCAACCGCGCACGGATGGCGGCCGCGGCCTGCGGCGAATGGTGCGCTTGCTCCAGGGTGAGCAGGTGGATCGTGGCCGAGGCGGGCAACAGGCGCCTGATCTGCCGCAGGTAGGGCAGGGTGTAGGTCTGGATGAGCGCGTCCGGAGCGCTCCAATACGTGAGCACCAGGACGGAACGCGATGATCGGCGTTCCATCAGCGGTGGGGGGGATCGGCCCCGAAGCGGGGATCGACATGGCCCGCGCAGGTCGAAGGCCACGGGATTCTTGGGCTTCGGGCGGTCACAGGGGCCGGCCAGGAACGCATGGTCAGCGATGGAATGCCAATGGAACCCGAAAGCGCGTGTCTTGTTCGTGCGAACGGTCCGTGATCATGGCCATGTGCTGCGCCACGGCGTGGTCCGCGGAGGAAGGTGCACATGTCGAGCGGGCCTGATGGGCAGAAGCACAGGCCGGGCCAAATTAGGGCACGAACGCATCGCAGGTCAACACCACAGGCCGATGGTGCATGACCGTTGCCGATGATCGTGGGCCTTCGCCCGGCATGGTCCATGATGGCCTGCGGAACATCTCCCCCTACCTTGATCCCGTGAACCGGAAAAGGGCGGGACGAACGGTTTTCTTTCACCTCCTGGGCGCCCTCGGCCTCGGGCGGCTGCTTCACGTGCTCAACAGGCGCGCAGGCCGCATCCCGGTCATCGTGTTCCACCGCGTATCGCCGCATCCCGACCCCTTCTGGCCCCCTTACACCCCGGAAGAGTTTCGCCGCCTGATCGCCTTCCTCGCCCAGCGTTATCGCTTCATCACCCTGGACGACCTGCTCACCAAGGGCGCGGATGAGCTGCGCGATGGCCTTGTGATCACCTTCGATGACGTGTGGCATGATTTCGTCGACCATGCCCTGCCCGTCCTGCGCGACCACCGGGTGCCCGTGACGCAGTTCGTCGCCACCGAAGCCGTTGAACAGCGCTCCTTGATCTGGACCTCCCTGCTCGACCAGGCCTTCCGGCGAACAGAGGCGCGGACCATTGAATTCAGCCTTGAAGGCCGACCGCACCACTTCGCACTGCCCGATGAAGCGACCAGGGTGCGCGTGGCGGACCAGGTACAGCGCATGCTCAAGCGCCTGCCCGACACGCTTCGTCGGCAGGCGCTCGATGCCCTCCTCGACCAGTTGGGCCGGCCAGGGGCCGACCCTCACATGCGGCTGTGCACCTGGGACGAACTGCGCTCCCTTCGCACCGAGGTCGCGTTCCACGCGCACAGCGTCTCCCACCCCGGCCTGCCCCACGTGGAGGATGATGAGCTACTGGAGGCCGAATTGGCCGGATGCCAGCGCACCATGCACACTGAGCTGGGCACCAAGCCCCGCTACCTCGCCTATCCCATGGGCGCTCATGACGACCGGGTCGTGGCCCGAAGCGCACAGCTCTACGAGGCGGCCTTCGCCACCGGGAACGACCTGGTCGACCTGGAGCGATTGCGGCGCGAGCCAGCGTACCGCTACCGCATCCCCCGCTTCAACCTCACCGACACCGCGCCGCACGAGGCGTACCTGCGCCTCAACGGCTTCCACGCGTGGCTGTTCCGGATGATGGGGCGGTCGGCGTGAAACACGCTTGCATTCGCCGGCGTTGTGGACCGCCACCCAGCGCACGATGTTCGATCCTTTTAACACCCCCGCGTGTACCGAAGGGCTGGCAGCGCGCCCCCGCACCACCCTACCTTTAACCCGCAACAGCGGCGCCCGCGCCGCGTTCCTCCCGTGATGGCCTCCGACTACGCCCTGCTCATCGCCAAGCTCGACGCGTTCATCCGCCGGTACTACAAGGACCGGCTGATCCGCGGCGTGCTGTACAGCGTGGGCCTGCTGGTGGCCTTCTTCCTGCTGGTGTCGCTGGGCGAGGCCGTGGGACGCTTCGGCACCACCGCGCGCACCGTGCTCTTCTGGACCTACATCGCCGCCGCCGCCTTCGTGCTGGGCCGCTTCATCGTGGTGCCTCTGGTGAAGCTCTTCCGCCTCGGCCCGGTGATCGGCCACGCCGAAGCGGCCCGCATCATCGGCACGCATTTCACCGAGGTGAAGGACAAGCTCCTCAACACCCTGCAGCTGCGGGAGCTCGCCGAGCAGGACCCCGCGCGACGTGAGCTCATCGAGGCCTCCGTCGCCCAGCGCAGCCGTGAGCTCAAGCCCGTGCCCTTCGCCAACGCGATCGACCTGCGGCGCAACACCCGCTACCTGCGCTTCGCCCTGCCCCCGCTGGCCGTGCTGGTGGTGCTGCTCTTCGCCGCGCCCAGCCTCATCACCGGTCCGGCCGAACGCCTCCTCGCCCACGGCACCGAGTTCGCCCCCGAGGCCCCTTTCCGCTTCGTGGTGCTCAACGACACCCTTGCGGTGCCCGAGGACCAGGACTTCGACCTGCAGGTGGAGCTGCAGGGCGGTGCGGTGCCGCAGCAGGCCGAGGTGGTTATCGATGGCCAGCGCGTGCCCCTGGTGAAGCAGGACGCCGTGCGTTTCACGCACCGGTTCCGCAACGTGCAGGCCCCCATCACCTTCCACCTCGAGGCCGAGGGCTTCCGCTCGGAGGAGCACACCCTCGTCACCGTGCCCGACCCCCTGGTGCTCGACCTGGCCATGAAGCTGGAGTACCCGGCCTACCTGGGCCTGCCCACCGAGCAGCGCGGGAATACAGGCGATGCCCAGGTGCCCGCCGGCACGCGCATCACCTGGACGGCCACCACCCGCAGCGCCGAGGTGCTCGAGCTCGCCTTCGACGACACCTCCTACACATTGAAGCCCCAGGGCGAGGACCGCTTCACGGCGAGCCGCCGGTTGCTGCAGAGCCGCACCTACCGCATGGTGCCCGCCAAGGGCGCGCGCAAGGCCGCCGCCCCGTTGCAGTACCACATCGACGTGGTGCCCGACCTGTACCCCACCATCGCCGTGGAACAGAAGGCCGACAGCACCGCCCCCAAGCGCATGTACTTCCGCGGGGACATCGGCGACGACCACGGCTTCAAGCGGCTGCTGTTCCACTACCGCTTCACCGAGGGGGGCGACAGCGTGGCCGCCGATCAGCGCGAACGAACCATTGAGCTGGGCATCGACCCCCGCTCCACGCGCCAGCAGTTCTTCCATTCGTGGGACCTCGGCACCCTCACCATCGGCCCCGGCGACCGCATCGAGCACTGGTTCGAGGTGTGGGACAACGACGGGGTGAACGGGAGCAAGAGCAGCCGCAGCGCCACCCAGGTGTTCGAGGCGCCCACCCTCAAGGAGCTCGCCGACAAGCAGGACCTGCAGGGCGAGCAGATCAAGAAGGAGCTGGAGCAGGGCATCCGCGAGGCCCAGGACCTGCAGCGTGAACTGGACAAGCTGCGGCGGGAGATGCTCGACAAGAAGGAGCTCAACTGGCAGGACCAGCAGAAGCTGCAGAACGTGCTCGACCGCCAGAAGCAGCTGCAGCAGCGCATCGAGAACACCACCCAGAAGCTCGAGCAGCAGCGCACCGAACAGCAGGAGTACCGCCAGATGGACGAGCGCCTCCTGGAGAAGCAGCGGCAGGTGCAGGAGCTCTTCGAGAACGTGCTGAACGAGGAGATGAAGGAGCTGTTCAAGCAGGTGCAGGACATGCTCGAGAAGCTCGACAAGGAGAAGCTCCAGGAGCAGATGAAGGACATGAAGCTCGGCCAGGAGGACATCGAGAAGGAGTTGGATCGCGCATTGGAACAGTTCAAGCAGATGGAGGTGGAGCAGAAGGCCCAGGACATCGCCGACCAGCTGGAGAAGCTCGCCGAGGAGCAGAAGAAGCTATCCGAGGAGACCAAGGCCGGCGACACCCCGAAGGAGGAGCTGCAGAAGCGTCAGGAGGAGCTCAACAAGGCCTTCGAGGATGTGCGCAAGGAGCTGGACGAGCTGGAGAAGAAGAACCAGGAGCTGCAGGAGCCCATGAAGCTGCCCGACACCGAGCAGCAGGAGAAGGACATCCAGCAGCAGCAGCAGCAGAGCAGCGAACAGCTCCAGAAGGACCAGAAGCAGAAGGCCGGCGACAGCCAGCAGAAGGCCGGCGAGCAGATGGAACAGATGGCGTTCCAGATGCAGAGCGCCCTGCAGCAGAACGAGCAGGAACGATCCGAGGAGGACATGGACGCGCTGCGCCAGCTGCTGGAGAACATCGTGCACCTGAGCATTGAGCAGGAGGCCACCATGGTGGACCTGCAGCGCACCGGGGCCCGCGACCCCCACCTGGTGGACCTGGGCCGAACGCAGAAGAAACTGCGGGACGATGCCCGCGTGGTGGAGGACTCGCTCTTCGCCCTCAGCAAGCGCGTACCCCAGATACAGGCCACGGTGAACCGCGAGATGAACGCCGTGAACGCGAACATGGACGAGGCCATGGAACGCATCAACGGCAGCCGCGCCAATGAACGTGAAAAGCCCATGGCGGCCGACCGGCAGCAACGCGCAATGACCGGGTTGAACAACCTGGCGCTCCTGCTGGACGAAGCGCTTCAGCAGATGCAGCAGCAGCAACAGCAGCAGAGCGGGCAGCCGGGCAGCGGCAAGTGCAACAAACCCGGCGGCAGCGGCGCGGGCAAGGGCAACAAGGCCAGCATGGCCAGGATGAAGGCGCAGCAACAGGCGCTCCAGAAGCAGTTGGAGGAGATGCGCAAGGCCATGGAGAAGGGCGGCAAGCAGCAGGGCCCCAAGCCGGGCGAGAAGAACCCCGGCGGGCTGGGGCCTGGCATGAGCCAGCAGCTCGCCCAGCTCGCCGCCCAGCAGGCCGCCATCCGCAAGGAGATGCAGCGGCTGGCCCAGGAGCTCAACAAGGACGGGTCCGGCGCGGGCAACGGCCTGAACAAGCTGGCGGAGGAGATGGAGAAGAACGAGAAGGACATCGTGAATAAGAACATCTCGCAGGAGACCCTTCGCCGGCAGCAGGACATCATGGTGCGCCTGCTCGAGGCCGAAAAGGCCGAGCGCGAGCGCGAACTGGACGAGAAGCGCCAGAGCAACGAGGGCCGTGACCTGCCCCACGCCGACCCGGCCCGCTTCTTCGAGCACCAGCGTTCACGCCAGCGCGAGGCCGAACTGCTGCGCACCGTGCCCCCGGGCCTGAAGCCCTACTACAAGGACCGGGTCAACGAGTATTTCGATACTTTTGACCGACCCTGAAGCCGCCGATGGGAGCCTTGATCGAGGACGTCCAGTTCACGCAGCGCATCGCCTTCCCCGCCAAGGCCGAGAACATCGCCCTCGCGGAGAAGCTCATCGATGAGGCCTGCCAGAAGCACAATGTGCACGAGTCGCATTACGGCAACATCCTCATCGCCCTCACCGAGGCGGTGAACAACGCCATCCATCACGGCAACCGGCTGGACCCCTCCAAACAGGTGGTGCTCGGCTACGAGGTGAAGGGCGACAAGCTCGTGTTCGTGGTGAGCGACGAGGGTCCAGGTTTCGACTTCGAGCACCTCCCCGACCCCACCGACCCGGAGAACATCGAGAAGCCGCACGGCCGCGGCGTGTTCCTGATGCGCGCCCTCGCGGACAGCGTGGAGTTCAGCGACAATGGAGCCACCGTGGCGATGGCCTTCAGCCTGCAGCCCGTGCAGGAATAGACCCATGCCCGACACCGGCACCATCGGCTTCATCGTCCAGCAGGTGCCCAGCGCCTTCCGCGAACGCACCCGCCTGCGCAAGTGGCTTCATCGCGTGGCCCAGGACCATGGCACGCGCATCGATGCCGTGACGTTCGTGCTGATGACCGACAAGGAGCTCCTGCGCTACAACCGGGACTTCCTCCAGCACGATGACCTCACGGACGTGATCACCTTCCCCGTGGAGAGCAACAACGGCGTGAGCGGCGACGTCCTCATGAGCTACGACCGGATCCGCGAGAACGCCGGCATCTACGGGGTGTCCACGCAGCATGAACTGCGGCGGGTGATGGTGCACGGCCTGCTGCACCTGCTGGGCCACACGGACAAGAGCAAGGCGCAGCGCACCGCCATGCAGGGCCAGGAGGACAGGTACCTGGCGCGCTACTGAAGGCTCAGTTGTGCACGGGGTCCCGCTTCACCCCGAAGGCATCACCCATGCGGCACAGCGCACCGCCGAGGGCCGCATAGCCGGTGGCCGCGATCGCCTTGCCAAGGCTCTCCCTGCGCTTGAACCCCCACACATCCTTCAGGAAGGCCGGGAAGTTCTGGGCGTTCAACAGGTCGAAGGCGACCGAGATGGTGGGCTCGAGGCTCTTGGCGGTGTGCCACACACCCACCGGTATGTAAAGGGTCTCGCCCGGCCCGACCACGAAGGTGATGGGCGTGGCGTTGCGGTACTTGGGGTACTTGACCAGGTCCACGTTCTCGATGTCGGGGATCGAGCTCTTCCAGCGGTCACCGGGTTCCGGGTACAGGCATTCATCCTGCCCCCTGGGCCACACCGTGAACTGCTTGTGGCCATACAGCTGGTTCACCCAGGCGCTCAGGTGGTAGTAATCGATATGCACGTAGGGGAACTTGCCGCCCGGGCC
>JBIJCH010000096.1:0-7262 GCA_044344815.1 Flavobacteriales bacterium
ACGAGGAGGCCCTGAAGAAGCAGTTCGCCCGGGAACCGTTCATCCGGCACTTCCCCTCGGAGAAGAACCACCTCTACAAGCTCATCATGAAGGCGCTCCGGGCCTATCACTCGGAGAGCACCGTGAGCGGCATCCTGAAGCAGGAGATCAAGAACATCGAGATCCTGTACGACAAGGCGCTGTACAACGAGTGCAACAAGACGCTGCACCGGGCCAAGCGCATCGCGCGTGAGAACGAGCGGTTCTACTACTGGTTCGAGCTGCTGAACTGGGAGAAGATGCTGCTGGAGGAGGCCTACGAGAGCGGCGAGTTCACGAAGGACCTGGACGCCCTGATCGAGGAGGAGCGGGAGGTGATCGAGAAGCTGCGCAACCTGGCGGCGTACCACATCCTCTACTCGAAGATCAACTACGTGTTCCGGAGCGGAGGCTACGTGCGCACCGAGGAGGAGCGTGCGATGGTGGAGGAGATCAGCGAACATCCGCTGATCAAGGGGAAGAACACGGCGCTGAGCCGCCGGGCCGCCACGATCTGCTACTACACCCAGGGCTTCTGCAACTGGGCCAAGCGCGACTGGGCCACCAGCTTCGAGAAGTTCGCGCGGGTGAAGCAGATCCTCGATGAGAACCCGCTCATCAAGGCCGACCTGCCCAAGCGCTACATCCGCACGGTGCACTACCTGGTCCAGTGCGAGATCGAGCTGGGGCGGTTCAAGGAGGCCAGGGAGCACATCAAGCTGCTGCGGGCGCTCGAGACCCAGGAGGGTTTCCGGGGCATCCACATCCAGGTGCACGTGTTCAACGCGAGCTACCTGAGCGAGCTGCGCCTGTGCGATCGCATGGGCGAGCAGGCCAAGGCGCTGGAACTGGTCCAGCCTGTGCTGGCCGGCATGGAGGATCTGGGCCCCAGATTGCACAAGGAGTACGAGCTGGAGTTCTATTTCAGCCTGGCCACCGTGCATTTCGGAGCGGGCGAGGTGAACCGGGCGCTGTTCTGGTTGAACAAGGTGCTCAATGACCCGGAACCGACCTTGCGGCAGGACATCTTCACCTACGCGCGCCTGTTCAACCTGGTGGTGCACTATGAGCTGGGCAACTTCGACCTGCTCGAGTACATCGTGCGCTCCACGCACCGGTTCCTGAGCAAGAAGCAGCGCGCGCACCAGATGGAGACGTTGCTGATCGACCATGTGAAGCGGCTCGGGCGCGCCACGGATGCGTCCGTGAAGCGCGAGCTGCACCGGTCGTTGCGCGACGGCCTGCGGAAGGTGTTGGAGGACCCCAGCGAAGGCCTCTCCCTGAAGTACTTCGATTTCCTGGCCTGGGCGAACGCCAAGGTGGAGGGCATCCCCTTCGCGGAGGCCGTTCGGAAGGGTCTGAAGGCCTGAGCGTCGGTGGGTCCGGCAGCGGCCGGGGCGTCACCCCGTTGCTGCACCTCGCCCCGGGCGTTCAGCCTTTGCGGCACCGGGCCACCTGGTGCAGCACGATGCCCGTGGCCACGGACACGTTGAGCGAGCCGATGGAACCGGCCATGTCGATGCGCGCGAGCTGGTCGGCCATGCGCAGCACGGCGGGTGAGATGCCGGTCTCCTCCGAGCCCATCACCACCACCAAGGGTCCGCCCAGAACCACCTGGTCCAGCGGGATGTCGCCCTTCTCGGTGCAGGCCACCACGCGCAGCCCATGTTCGCGGGCACGCTCGAGGGCCTTGGTCAGGCTCATCACGCGGCACACCGGCAGGCGCAGCAGGGCGCCGGCGGAGCTCTTCACCGCATCGGGGCCCAGGCGGGCCGTGCCCTGCTTGGGCACCAGCACCGCGTGCGCGCCGAAGCACTCGGCGCTGCGGGCGATGGCGCCCATGTTCCGCACGTCGGTCACGCTGTCGAGCGCCACGATGAAGGGGTCCTCGCCGCGGTCGTAGGCCTGGGCGATCACGCCGTCAAGGTCCTGCTCCTCGACCTGGCTGATGAACGCGATGACGCCCTGATGCTCGGTGCGGGTGAGGCGGTCGAGCTTTTCGGCGGGCACCGGCTGCCAGGGCACGTCGCGTTCGCGCGCGAGCAGCTTGAGCTCGCGGATGCCCTCCCCGCCGGCGTCGCGGCGGATGAGCAACCGTTCCACGTTGCGCCCCCCGCGGAGCGCTTCGATCACCGGCCTCACGCCGCAGATCAGGTCCTTTTCAGTCACGTCAGTTCTGGTAGATGCGTCCGTTGCGCCAGGCCTCCACGTTGCGGTACCAGGCCCCCTTGAACACGGGGTCGCGGTCCAGCTGCAGGTCGTTGTCCGTGAACGGGCTTTCGCGCCGCACGAACTGGAAGGTCAGGCTCATCATGTTGTTCTCCTCGCCGTACACCCAGGTCTCCCCCTGGGCCGTGCGGCGTACCGTGCTCGGCGGCCCGAAGATGATGTGCACCAGGCCACGGTCGGTGCGCCAGCCCTCCACAAGGGAGGTGAAGTTGCGGTTGGCGCTCTCCACGCGCCCGTAGAAGGCGCGGATGGCGTCGCGCGCGCGTTCACGGTCGCCTGCGGCGTCCAGCCAGAACTTCTCCACGGCACGCCGCCGGTCGCTCGCCGTGCTGATGCGTTCCCACTCCTGCATGCTCGTGATGTACCGCAGCGGGGGCAGCATGTCGGTCGCGCGACGCACCTCCGGGTAGCAGTTCTCGAGCACGAAGAGCGTGAGCCCTTCGCGGGAGGCGCTGTCCGGCCGGATGTGGTAGAAGGCGCCGCTCCCGAGGTCGAGCTCGAAGGCTCCGCGCTCGTTGGCCATCACGGTGAAGGTGCTGTCCGGGGCGCCCGCCGGTGCGGTGGCCGAACCCTCGGAGAACACCGGGGCGGGGAGCTTGAAGGCCTGCCGGTAGCGCTCCACCAGCATCGGCCGCGAGGCGAACCGCTCGGCCAGGACCTTCACCGGCCCGGGTCGGTCCAGGTGGTCGTCGAACAGGGGCAGGCCCGTGCGGGCGTCCGATGGAAGGAAGTCCCGGCGGTCCACGGCCGTGGTGGCCGGCACGCGCAGCATCACCGAGCTCTGCACGTCGCGGTGCACATCGTAGGCGGTCACCTTCACCGTGAACGCTGCCGTGGTGCTTCGCCGCATCTCCATGCTCCCGATGAGCTCCTTGTCCTCCGCCGGGTCATCGCTGCGGTCGCGCACCCGTGTGGTGGCACTGTCCAGCGGCGCATACCCCCCCGCCGCGAACGCCTCGTAGGTCACGTTCACCGCCGCAGTGTACGGCCCGCCGCCGCCCTCGCCCTTGTACAGCAGGTCGCGGGTGTGCAGCTTGAAGTAGATCACCGAACGATCGGGCGAGGCGTGGTGGATGCGCGCCTCGACACGGAGCACGGCGGCATCGCGGCCATAGAGGTAGGCCAGGTTCTCCTTCGGGGCCGACGCGGTGGAGGATGCTCCGCCGCAGCCGCCCAGGAGCAGCGCGCCCAGCGCCATCGCCACGAGGGGACCCTTGCTCATGCGTTGCCCTGGTCATCCAGCGCGCGCTGGAGCAGTTTCTCGTTCACCCCCTTGTTCGTGCGCGCACCGAGCTGCTTCAACAGCTCCACCTGGCGCACGAGGTTGCCGGGCCCTTCGCTCAGCTTGCCCATCGCGTCCGAGTAGGCGCGCTTGGCCTGGTCCATCTGCTGGCCCACCTTGATCAGGTCCTCGGTGAAGCCCACGAACTTCTCGTACAGCTTGCCCGCGCGCTCGGCGATCTCCATGTGGTTGCGGGCGATCCGCTCGTGCTTCCAGATGCCATGGACGGTGCGCAGCGTGGCCATCAGGGTGGTGTGCGTCACCATCACCACCTGTCGGTCGTAGGCCTCCTGGAAGATCTCGGGGCGCTCGCGCATCGCCATGAGGAACGCGGGCTCGAGCGGGACGAACATCAGCACGAAGTCCACGCTCGACACGCCGTAGAGCTTGGTGTAGTCCTTCTCGGAGAGCCCCTTGGCGTGGGCACGCAGGCTGTCCACGTGCTGCTTCAGCAGGCGCTCGCGTTCGCCCTCGTCGGTGCTGGCCATGGCGCGCTCGTAGTGCACGAGCGAGACCTTGCTGTCGATCACCAGGTGCTTTCCGTCCGGCAGGAAGATCACCGCATCGGGGCGCAGGCGGGAGCCGTCGGCCTGGGTCGTGCTCTCCTGCATGCTGTACTCCTGCCCCTTCACCAGTCCCGATGAGCCCAGCAGCTTCTCCAGGATCATCTCGCCCCACGCGCCCTGGGCCTGGCTGTCGCCCTTCAGCGCCCGGGTGAGGTCGTTGGCCTCCTGCGTGAGCCGTTGGTTCTGCTCCACCAGCCGCCCGATCTCGCTCTTCAGCGCGAACCGCTCGCGGCCCTCCTTCTCGTAGGCGTCTCGCACCTGCTGCTGGAACTCGTTGATCCGCTCCTGCAGGGGCTTGAGGATGGTGGTGAGCTTCTCCTGGTGCTGTTCGTTGAGCACGCGCCCGCGGTCGGCGAGAAGGCGGTTGGCGATGTTCTCGAACTCGGCGGTGAGGCGCGCCTGCAGCCGCTCCAGTTCGGCCTTCTGCTCTTCGAGCTTGGCGGCCATGCCGCGGTTGCGCTCCTGTTCGGTGGAGAGCGTGGCGCTGAGCCCGACCACGCGCTGGGCGTGTTCCGCGGCCTCGGCCTTGATCGCCTGGGCGCGCTCCTCGAGGTCCCGCCGCTCGCGTTCGTGCTGCTCCTTCAGCAGCACCAGGGCCTGCTCAGCGGTGGCGGCCGTGCGCTCGAGGCGGCCACGTTCCTGCTCGAGCTCAAGCATCGCCTGCGACCGCTCGGCCGACAGGCGTCCGCGCGCCCACAGGTACACGGTCACCGCGCCCAACACCACACCGGCCAGCGCCCAGGTCCACATGATCGCACGAAGGTAGCGCCGCTAGAAGAGGCTTGCGAAACCGAAGTGCACCTTGCCTTCCCGCAGGTCCACGGGCAGGCCGCCCTGCCGCGCCAGGGCGTAGGTGAGGCTGAAGATCCCGGCGCGCGTCTCGAAGCTGGTGCCCACGCCGAAGCCCAGCGGCGCGTCCTCCAGGGGTTCGTCGCGGCTCGCATCCTGCCACCAGCCCTGGTCCACGAACAGCAGCACGTTGGAGTTCTCCTCGAACAGGAGCCGGTATTCCAGAGTGCCGATGGCGTAGGCGGAACAGTAGATGGAGGCCTCGTCGAGCCCCCGCATGGTGCGCAGGCCACCGATCCGGTACAGTTCGTTCGTGTACAGGTCGTCGTTCACCATCCAGCCGCCCTGCCCGGCGAAGCGGAAGGTGCCGCGGCGGCCCACCGGTATATGGCCCACGGCCGTGCCCACGAGCTCGTATTGCACGGTGTTCACCTCGACCGGGTCCTCGCCGATCACCGAGGTGGTGGTGCGCTTTGTGCCGGCCGAGCCCTCGAACAGCACGCTGTGCCCCTGCCGCGGGTTGAACCGGTAATCGAAGCGCTCGCGCTGCACGCCCAGACCGTAGGACCGGATGTCCACATCGGCCAGCCCGGGCAGGGTGGTGGTGGTGCGACCGAGGCGGTCGGAGGTCTTGCTGCCGGCGAAGGCGTACACCTTGTCCCCCCGGTCCATGAGGTACTCCAGGGCGATCCGGGCGTTCACCTCGATGAAGCTGGTGTCGCGCTTGAACAGCTTCAGGCTGGCGTCCGCACCGAACGGAGTGTTGAAGAGGTAGGGGAGGTTCAGCCGCACCTTCAGGTCCTGCGTGCGGTCGGCGAGGCTGCGCCAGTTGAGGTCGATGGCCTCGCCACGTCGCAGGGCGTTCCGCAGCCGAAGGTCCAGGTCGCCGGTGAAGCGCACCTTGCCGGTGGCGGCGTCGGGCTGCACGCCCAGCACACCGTTGATGGAGCTGGCCCGCTTGCCGTCCAGGAACAGGTACAGCTTGGTCTGGTCGGGGGAGAAGAGCACGTGGGCGGGCTGCTTGGCGGCGATGAAGGGAAGCTCCTTGATGCGCCGGTCGACCTGGGCCACCAGGCGTTCGTCGTAAGGGTCGCCGGGGCGGATGCCGATGTGCGCACGGAGGTAGCGGTCGGCGATGTGCGCCGTGCCTTTCACCACCACGCTGTCGATGCGCACGAAGCGGCCGCGGTCAAGCCGCAGCGCAGCTTCCAGGCCTTCCTCCGTGGGCCGCAGGCTGTCGAGGCCCACGGAGGCGAAGGGATGCCCGGTGCGGTCGCAGGCGTCCAGCAGGTCCTCGAACACGCGTGCAAGCTGGTCGGGCTGGACGGGCCGCCCCTCGAAGAGCCGCTCGCGGAAGTGCACCTCGCTGGCCAGTTCACGCGGCACGTTCCCCAGGCGCAGGCGGGCCCAGCGGAAGGCGGGACCCCGGTGCAGGGTGCAGGTGGTGGTGTCGCCCCGGGTGGCGCAGCCGTCCAGCGAGGCTTCGAGGTAGCCCTCCCGCACCAGGGCGTTGCGCACCGCCTCGCCCTTCGCCAGGGCGGCGGCGGCCCCATCGGCCTTGAACGGACCCTCGGCCCACCGGGGCACTTCCGCGTCGCCGCCCAGCACCAGCACGTGGCCCTGGGGCAGGCCCGGGATGGCCAGGCCCAGCAGAAGCACCAGGAGGGCCGACCGCATCATGGGAGCGTCCAGTCGATGGGGGTGATGCCCTGTGCGGCAAGGATCTCGTTGGCGGCGCTGAAGTGCCCACAGCCGATGAAGCCGCGGTGTGCCGAGAGCGGGCTGGGGTGGGGTGCGGTGAGCACGTAATGCCGGTCGGTGTCGATGAGCGCGGCCTTCTGCTGCGCGAAGCGGCCCCACAGCATGAACACCAGGCCGTGGCGCTCGGCGCTCAGGCGGCCGATGGCCGCATCGGTGAACCGTTCCCACCCCCGCCCCTGGTGGGAGGCCGCCTGTTCGGCACGCACGGTGAGGGTCGCGTTCAGCAGCAGCACCCCCTGCCGGGCCCAGGTGCTCAGGTCGCCTGAGCGCGGCGTGGGCATCCCCAGGTCCCGCTTCAGTTCGGCGAAGATGTTCTGGAGCGAAGGGGGAGGGGGCACACCATCGGGCACCGAGAAGCACAGGCCATGGGCCTGGCCGGGACCATGGTAGGGGTCCTGCCCCAGGATCACCACCTTCACCTGGTCGAAGGGGGTGAGCGCGAAGGCATTGAAGATGTCGCGGCCCCGTGGGTACACCGGGTGGCTGGCCCGTTCCTCCACCAGGAAGCGGCGCAGTTCCCCGAAGTAGGGGGACTCCAGCTCGCCGGAGAGGCGGCTGGTCCAGCCGTCGCCGATCACCGGGCGTTTTTCCTGCTGTTCCATGGTGCCGAGGCTGCC
>JBIJCH010000067.1:0-8409 GCA_044344815.1 Flavobacteriales bacterium
ACCCCCTCAGGGCCGCTTCACGAAGGGCAGGTGGTGCCGGGGTGTGGACATGCCGCCAACGGTCACCAGGATGTAGCGTCCAGGTCCCAGTGTCCCCACGTCCATCGGTCCACCGGGCCGGGCGATCGTGCGCAGGACCGTGCGTCCCATGGCATCGATGATGATCACCGGGGTGTTCCGGGTGATGCCGGTTAGGAGGACATGGTCCTCGCATGGGACAGGGTGCAGCGACAAGCGTCCGGTCGTGCGTTCCTCCACGCCCACCGGCACCTCGAGCGAATACCAGTCGGTGTATCGCTGCACGTTGTCGCTGCCGGTCCCGTAGAGCACGCGCACCCCGCCCCAGCCGGCGATGCAGCCACCGCGACGCGGCCCGCCGGGGAAGGTGGGAAGGGTGTCCCAGGTTTCGGTGGCCGGTCGGTACCGCCACACATCATCATGTACCGTGGCGGCATCGGAGGCGCCCCCCACGAGCACGCCTCCGTCGACCACATCCATCGCATCGGCCGCATAACGCGCCGCAGGCAGCGGGGCGGCCGGTGTCCAGGCGTTCAGCACGGGGTCGTAGCACCACGCGTCGGCCAGGGCCTGGAACTGCGCGTCCGCGCCGCCCACCACATAGGCCTTGCCTCCGTGGGTGAAGGCGCTGGCGCGATGGCGCGCCACGGGTATGGGGGCGCGCGCCACCCACACGTTGGTCACGGGATCGTAGGCCCAGAGCTGGGCGCTCGCCGTGCCGCCCTGCAACAGGCCGCCGCAGATGTACCCCAGGCCGTTGAGGCTGAAGCCGGTGGCCGCCGAGCGCGCGGTGCCGGGCAGGTTGGCGCGCTGAAGCCATTGCTGGAGCAGTGGGTCGTACCGCCACAGCTGAGCGAGCGCCCCGTTGGCATCGATGCCGCCCGCGATGTACCCGTGATCGGCCACGGCGAAGGAGGCGCAGTACTGGCGGCCTGTGGCGGGCAGCGACGGCACGGTGTGCCATTGCGCATCCCAGGTGCTGTACCGGTGCCAGTCGTTCGTGAGCTGGAACCCCTCGTCCAGCCCGGTGCCCATGAACACATCGCTGCCGATGCTGAAGGCCGCTGCATCATCGCGCGCGGCCGCGGGCAGGTCAACGAGCGGTGACCACTGTTGCGCAAGCGCCACAGGACCGGCAAGCAGGAGGGGCAGGAGCAGGGCTCGCATGCACCGAAGCTAACGGCTCAACGCCTGCGCGCTATCAACAGGCCGTCGCGCAGCGGCACCATCACCGGCTCCACGCGTGGGTCGTCGGTCACCAGTTCGGCATAGCGCACGAGCGCCGCGGTCTGGTGGTCCTGCTCACCGGCCGGCAGCAGCACCTTGCCGCTCCACAGCACGTTGTCGGCGATGATGAGCCCGCCCGGCCGCACGCGGTCCACCACCGCATCGAAGTAGTTGGGGTAGTTCGGCTTGTCGGCGTCGATGAAGACCAGGTCGAAGGGCGCAGGCAGGGTGGGGATGACCTCCAGCGCAGGCCGCCAGTGCGTGGTGATCCGGTCCTGGAAGCCCGCCGCAGCGATGTGCCGGGCCACGAAGGGCGGCAGGTGCGGGTCGATGTCGATGGTGTGGAGCATGCCGCCGGGGGCGAGCCCTTCCGCCAGGCAGAGCGCGCTGTAGCCGGTGTAGGTGCCGATCTCCACGATCACCCGCGGCCGCACCAAGTGGCTGAGCATCGCCAGGAAACGTCCCTGCAGGTGGCCGCTGCACATCTGAGGCATGTAGATGCTCGCATGGGTCTCCTCGCGCAGGGCCTTGAGGTGCGCGGGCTCCGCTCCACTATGTGCCTCGCAGTAAGCTTCGAGCGCCGGGTCGATGAACTGCATCCGGACAAGATAGGTCACCGCAGGTTCACCGCCCGGTTTAACCAATTGGTTAATCTTGCGGTCTGATGGCTGCTGTTCAACAGGAACCCGGCACCGAGGAGCGCATCCTTTCCGCCGCCCGCCGCGTCTTCATCCGCAAGGGCATGGCCGGTGCGCGCATGCAGGAGGTGGCCGATGAGGCGGGGATCAACAAGGCGCTGCTCCACTATTACTTCCGCGACAAGCAACGCCTGTTCGAAGGGGTGTTCAAAGGCAGCGCGGAGCGGCAGTTCACCTGCATCTGGCGGGTGCTGGAACAGAGCGGCGACCTGTTCGAAGGCATCGAGCGTTTCGTGTCCACCTACCTGGACCGTATGCTTGAGGAGCCCTTGCTCCCGCAGTTCCTCATCAGTGAGCTCAACCGCGACCCGCAGCACCTGCTCGAGTTCATCGATCGAGGCAAGGACGGCCGCGCCCACTACCTCAGGCTCTTCGAGCAGGCCCGCGAAAAGGGCATGATCATCGACATCGACCCCCGCGAGCTGCTGGTGAACATCATGGCCCTGTGCGCGCATCCCTTCATCGCACGGCCCATGCTCACGCACCTTCACGGCATGAACGACGAGGCCTTCCGGCGCATGATCCTGAAGCGCCGCAGGACCGTCCCCGATTTCATCATCCGATCCATACGCGCATGAACGACCTTTTCAGGCGTCGGCTCACCATCGTGCTCGGCCTCCTCCTCATCGCCGGGGGCGTGGCCACGTGCAACAAGTTGAAGGAGAGCCGTTCCTCGCCGCCGCTCAAGGAGCCGCCCGCACAGACCCGCGTCGTGCGCACCCTCACCGCAAAGAACGGCCCGGTGCGGCTCAGCATCCCCATCACCGGGCGCCTGCGTGCCACGGACCGCATGCTGCTCACCGCCGAGGTGGGCGGCGTGCTTCAACGCACCGGCAAGGCCTTCCGCGAGGGTGTGTCCTTCCACCAGGGCGATGTGCTCCTCCGCATCGACGATGGTGAGGTGCGCGCCCAGATCAACGCCCAACAGAGCGCCTTCCTGCGGACGCTGGTGCAGCTGGTGCCCGACCTGCGCATCGACCTGCCCGAGCAGGCGGCCAAGTGGGACGCCTACTTGAAGAGCGTGCCCGTGGACGGTCAGCTGCCGGATCTGCCCAAGCTGGCCAGTGAGCAGGAGCGCAACTACCTCGCGGGCCGCGGCGTCCTCGATCAGTACTATGGCATCCGCGCCCTGTGCGAGCGCCGGTCCAAGTACGTCATCACCGCTGCGTTCGATGGCGTGGTCACCGCGGCGGGCCTCGAACCGGGCACCATCGTCACGCCAGGCACGCGCCTTGGCGAGTTCATCGCACCCGCCTCGCTCGAACTGGAGACCGCCATCGGCGCGGGCGAGCTGGCGCTGGTGAAGGTGGGTGACACGCTGCGGCTCACGAGCACCGAAGGACCAGGCAGCTGGACCGGCCGCATCATCCGCCTCGGCGAGAGCATCGATGTCTCCACCCAGACGGTGAAGGTCTTCGTCCATGTGGAGGGCAAGGGCCTGCGCGACGGGCAATACCTCAGCGGCAGCATCCAGGCCGGTTCGTTGAACGATGCCGTGAGCGTGCCGCGCAGCGCCTTGCTCGAGGATGCCGCGCTTTACACGGTCACCGACAGTGCCCTCGCAAAGCAGCCGGTCACCATGCTCCATCAAGGGGTGGAGCAGGCCGTGGTGCAGGGCTTGACCGATGGACAGGTGGTGGTGACCGACCGCCTGAGCGGCGCCTATGAGGGGATGCGCGTAGCACCGGTGAAGCCATGAGAGGACTCACCGCCTACTTCATCAAGTACTCCGTGGCGGTGGACACCGTCATGGTGCTCATCTTCCTCTTCGGCTTCTTCGGCCTGAAGAGCACGCGCAGTTCGCTCTTTCCCGAGGTGGAGAGCCGCACCATCCAGGTGCAGATCATCTACCCGGGCGCGGCGCCCGAGGAGGTGGAGGAGGGCGTGGTGCTTCGGATCGAGGACGACGTGAAGGGAGTCTCCGGTGTGGAGCGCATCAGCAGCGTGAGCCAGGAGAACGGCGGCATCATCACCGTGGAGGTGATCAAGGGCTTCGACGTGGACGTGGTGCTGCAGGACGTGAAGAACGCCGTGGAGCGCATCCCCACGCTGCCCGAGGGCATGGAGCCCATTCGCACCTTCAAGCTCGAGAACATCCGTCCGGCCGTCACCTTCGCGCTCAGCGGCGAGGGCGTGGACCTGAAGGCCCTGAAGCTCGTGGCCCGCCGCGTGGAGCAGGACCTGCGCGCGGTGGACGGCATCAGCAAGGTGGAGCTCTCCGGCTTTCCGGAGGAGGAGGTGGAGGTGGCCTTCCGCGAGGAGGACCTGCGGGCCAACAACCTCAGCTTCACACAGGCTGCGGCAGCCGTTCGGGGCGCCAACCTGGACCTCACCGGCGGCAAGATCAAGACCAGCGATGAGGAACTGCTCATCCGCGTGCGCGACAAGCGGCAGGACGCCGAGGGCCTGCGCAACACCGTGGTCCGCGCCGGCTCCGATGGGCGCGTATTGCGGTTGAAGGACGTGGCCGATGTGCGCGATACCTGGGCCGACGATCCCGCCCGGAACTATGTGAACGGCGTGCCCAGCGTGGTGGTGAACGTGAGCAGCACCGTGAGCGAGGACATCCTCTTCATCGCCAACACCACGCTGGCGTACATGGAGACCTTCAACCAGCGCGGCGGTCCGGTGAAGGCCACCCTCATCAACGATGCGACCACCGTGCTCAAGCAGCGCATCGAGATGCTCGTGGAGAACGGGCTGCAGGGCTTTTTCCTCGTGCTCATCACCCTGGCGCTCTTCCTCAACTGGCGCCTGGCCTTCTGGGTGGCGGTCGGTATCCCGGTGGCCTTCGCGGGCATGTTCATCATCGCTCCCTCCTTCATTACCATCAACGTGATGAGCCTTTTCGGGATGATCCTCGTGGTGGGCATCCTGGTGGACGATGGGATCGTGATCACCGAGAGCATCTACCAGGAGTTCGAACGCGGGCTGCCTCCGGTGAAGGCTGCCTTCGTCGGCCTCAACAAGGTGTTGCCCGCCGTGATCAGTTCCGTGCTCACCACCGTGGCCGCCATGAGTACCTTCTTCTTCATCGAGGGCAGGCTCGGGGATTTCGCGCCGGCGCTTGCCTTCGTGGCCATCACCGCGCTGTTGTTCTCCCTGGTGGAGGCGGCGCTCACGCTCCCCGCGCACATCGCCCACTCCAAGGGCCTGTCCAAGGAGAAGAACCGCTTCGAAGCCTACATGGACGGTGTGATGGCCCGGCTCCGGGACAAGCAGTACGGGAACTTCTTCGATCGCATCATGCGCCACCGCATGCTCACCGCGGGCATCGCCTTCTTCCTTCTGGCCATCACCATCGGTTCCGTGGGGGCGGGCATCATCCGCACCACCTTCTTCCCGGTGATCGAGCGCGACGACGTGGCGGTGGACCTGGAGATGGTGACCGGTACACGGGAGACCATCGTGTTCAACGAGCTGCAGCGGATCGAAGGCCTGGTGTGGGAACTGAACAAGGAGCTGAGCGCCGGCCGCGAGGACAGCCTCGACGTGATCCTGAAGGTGCAGAGCATCCTCGGTCCGCGCGCCGAGCAGGGCAAGCTCAACATCATCCTGCTCGACGGTGAACGCCGCGGCTTCCGGGCCGAGGAGCTCACCAACCGGCTGCGCGAGCGCGTGGGCAGCGTGCCCGGCGTGCAGAACCTCACCTTCGGCCTGGTCACACCCTTCGGCAAGCCGGTGTCGGTGTCGTTGCGCAGCAGCGACCTCGCCGAGCTGAACGCCGCCAAGGCCGAGCTGCGCGCCGAACTGCAGAAGCTGCCCATGCTGCGCGATGTGGTGGACAGCGACCGTCCGGGCAACCGCGAGGTGGTGCTGAAGCTCAAGGACAAGGCCCAGTTGCTGGGGCTCACCTTGCAGGATGTGGCGGTGCAGGTCCGGCAGGGCTTCTTCGGCCTGGAGACCCAGCGCGTGCAGCGCGGCGAGGATGAAGTGAAGATCTGGGTGCGTTACGCGGAAGGGGCGCGCGCCTCGTTGCGCGACCTGGAGGACATGCGCATCCGAACGAGCGATGGGCGCCAGTTCCCGCTGAGCGAGCTGGTGAGCTACCACATCGAGCGCGGCATCCGCGGCATCAACCACCTCGACGGACAGCGCGAGGTGCGCGTGGAGGCCGACCTGTCGAGCAGCCTGCAGAGCGCGACCGATGCGCAGGCGCTGGTGGCGTCCGACATCATGACCCCGCTGCTGGCGAAGTATCCCGGCCTCAGCTACAGCTTTGAGGGGCAGGGTGAGCAGAGCCGCAAAGTGGGCGGCAGTGCCATGAGGGTGTTGCCCATCACCCTCATCATCATGTTCGCCATGATCGCGCTCACGCTGCGCAGCTTCTGGCAGATGATCACCGTATTGCTCTGCATCCCCCTTGGGTTCATCGGCATCGCCTGGGGGCACTGGATCCACGGCGTGCAGATCAGCCTCTTCAGCTTCTTCGGCATGATCGCGCTCATCGGCGTGATGGTGAACGACTCACTGGTGCTGTTGAGCACCTTCAACGACAACATGAAGACGGGCATGCCCTTCAAGGCGGCCCTGCGTGATGCGGCCCTCAGCCGCCTGCGGCCCATCCTGCTCACCTCCATCACCACGGTGGCCGGCCTGCTGCCCATCACGCTCAACAAGAGCTTCCAGGCGCAGTTCCTCATCCCCATGGCCATCACCGTGGCCTACGGCCTCGCCATCGCCACCTTCGTCACGCTCATCGTGCTGCCGGTGCTCATCAGCGCCCTCAACGATGCGCGCCGCTTGCTGGGCTGGGCCTGGAACGCGCAGACCCCCTCCGCTGAATCCGTCGAACCCGCCGTGAAAGAGCTGCCCTATGAGGACCTGGACGAACATCGCGACTAGCCTCGCCCTCACCCTGAGCACGGGTCTCGCCGCACAGGACACCCTGAGCATGGACGCGGCGATCCGCCTGGCCCTGGCCAACGAGCATGGCATCCGCATCGCCCGCAACGAGGCCGCCATCGCCGAGGCGCAGGCCACCGCCGGGAACGCCGGCCTGCTGCCCCGCGTGGAAGCCAGCGGGCGCGGCACCTACAGCAACCAGTATTCGCGGCTCGATTTCGTGGAGGGCATCCCCGATGTGGAGCGCGATGGCGTGGAGAACACCGCGCTGGGCGGGCAGCTGGGCCTCACCTACACGCTCTTCAACGGCATGGGCAACTTCGCCGCGCTGGACCGCGCACAGCTGGCGGCGGACATCGCCGGGCTCCGTAAGCGCGCCCAGGTGGAGGGCACCCTTACGCAGGTGATCGCCCTGTACTATGCGCTCGCCGCATTGGACCAGGACGTGGCCATCACGCAGCGCATCCTCGACATCTCCAACGACCGTTACATGCGGCAGGAGGGGAGGGCGCAGCTCGGTGGTGCCGGCCGGCTCGATGTGCTCAATGCCGCCGTGGACCTCCAGGCGGACAGCACCACCTACCTGCTCGCGCTCCAACGGCGCGAGCGCACCGCTCGGGAGCTGAATGTGCTGCTTGGCCGTGCCCCGGCGGAACCGGTCGTGGTGCAGCGCCGGGTGGACTACGCCCAAGGCCTCTCGGAGGACGTGCTTGTGCAGGAGGCCCTCGCGGGCAATGTGCAGCTGGCGGGCGCCACGGCCCAGGTGCGTGCGGCCGAGGTGGACCAACGCATCGCTTCATCCCTGCGATGGCCGCGCCTCGACCTCAACGCCGCGTATGGTATCAATGATCAGCGCAACGAGGTGGGTATCGTGCTCGGCACCTACACGCGCGGCCTCAACGGGGGGCTCACCCTCAGTGTGCCCCTGTTCGATGGTGGACGCATCAACACGCAGGTGGAACAGGCGCGGCTGCGGGCGGAGAGCGCCCAGCTGGCGGAACAACAGGCCCGCCTGCAAGTGGAGCGCGATGTGCGCAATGCCTACACCACGTGGACCACGCAACGCGAGGTGCTGCGGATCCAGCGGGATGCTGTGGTGACGGCGCAGCTCAACTTCGAACGCACCCGTGAGCTCTTCCAGAGCGGTCAGCTCACCGGCCTCCAGTTCCGTCAGGCCCAGCTTGATCTCGCGAACGCCGAGCGACAGGCCGTGGTGGCGGGCTTCGACACGAAGGTCGCCGAGCTGACACTGCTGCGGGCCAGCGGTGGATTGCTGCCAGCGCTCGGGGTGCAGCCTTGATCGGCCCCTCCGGCGGGGATCACCGGTACTTGAACCACGCCCCCATGAACGGGTTGTACGGCGCGTAGATGGGCTTGCCGCCCTCGGCCGTGTGGCCGGTCACGTAGATCAGCTCGCGGTCCATCAACGCTTGGAGCGCATGCACCAGGGCGGCGGAGGAAGGCAGGTCGTGCTTCTTGATGAACGCTCCGGCGGTGGGGGTATCCACTTCACCCTCTCGGGATATCGCGGCGAACAGGTCCCACTGGTTCTTCGTGAGCGCGCTGCGCAGGGTGGCCATGATGGCGTCCTGTTCGCGCACGATGGAAAGGAGGACCTGCA